>JAURZP010000455.1 GCA_030653335.1 Methanoregula sp.
TGATGATGTAGGGAGAGACGTGGGGCATATCTTCGAAGATAAGGTCAGGGTAGCACTCCTCGGACATAGCGTTTCCCTTGCCCGGCAGCCATTCCAGCGTGCCGTGTGTTCCCATGTGGACAACCACCTGGGCACCGAATACATTTTTCATCCACCGGTAATAGGCAACGTAATGGTGGGGCATGACGAGGTCGGTGGAGTGGATCAGGGTTTCGACCTGCTCAAAAAGCCCCCGGGGGGGCTGAATACCGATGAAGATGTTCCCTTTGAGGATCCCCGGGATACAGAGTTCCCCCCCGGTCTGAAGCACTGAGCCTGGAACCTCTCCCCAGTCACTGGCGATCTTCTTCCGGTTCTTCTCCGGCAGCTTGTCGAACCATTGCCGGTAAAGATCGGCACTGACTGTGCCGGCTGCACGTTCCTTCATCTGTTCTTCAGAGATAAACCGGGTATCGTTCGTAAGCCCGGCGATCATTTCGTGGATGAGATCGTTGCCGGTCTCCGGAATATCGCCAACCGTGTATCCTTCCTCTTTCAGCCGTTGCAGGATCTTAATGACGCTTATGGGGGTATCGAGACCCCCGGCATCCCCGAGCGCTTCCATCTCTCCGGTGTACTGGTACAGCAGGATCGCTACCTTTCGGTCTTTTACCGGCGTCCTCTTCAGATCCGCCCAGTGCAAGGCCATATTGGCAATCCGATCAGGGCGCCGCGGAATGGGCAGTGCCTGGTTTGATTTACCCTCATATTCGCCTGTTGTCGATAGAGGGATGGCAATGACCTGTGCATCGAATTCCGGCCAGATCACCATGGACGAGATCTCCATTGTGGAGAGACCCTGGTCATCGTTATACCAAGTATCGTACGACCTGATCATTGACATGGTCTGGATGAGTGGCACATTCAGGTCACAAAAAAAATTATAGATAGGTTCCGTCTTCTTCCCGTCATTGGGGTCCGAGAGGGAGATCTGGGAGAAGCCCATGTTGACGATAAGGACATCGATGATCGCTTTCCCGTCCTGCAGGAGGTTCTTCTCTAAAAACATTCGGATACCTATGGAGCCGGTTGTTGCGTTCGGGCAGGTCACAAGGAAGAACGGCAGGGCGTTCATGCCCCTTGTCTCAACTGCGGCAATGAGAGCATCGACCGCATAGAGATTCTTCCGGATATAGTAGTACTGATGGATCAGAATCCCGATAGTCGGCTTTTCCGGGTCGAGCCGTCCCATGTGAGCGACAGCATCGTGAACATCCGGAAGGGCCGGGTGATAGAACCCTTCTGTGGGGGGATACTGTACCGGGGGAACCCCCATAGTAGAACCCCCGATGATTTTACATGCCCAGAGGACGAGGCCCCGGATATTCTCTTTTCCGCCCAGTTCGGTGCAGGCATGAACGTAATCGTAGTCTTCATCAGGGAACGGGAAGAGTTTCCGGAAATCTTTCATCTCTTCCGGCACGGAACTACTGACAAATGTCGGGATACTGTGCTCTTTTGCTGCTGCAATGAGCCGGACGAATTTTTTAAAATACCCGCTGCTCCCATGATGGCTGATGATAAGGAGATCCGACTTCCGGAGTTCCCCGAGCAGCACTGCAAATTTCTTCTCTTCAGCATCGAGTGGTTCCGATGCCGCCTGGACAATCTCGACTGTCAATCCTATAGGTGCGGTCTCCCGTGCCACTTGATAAAGCCACGGGTTCTCCCCAGTGCCTGCACCGATGAATACAATTCTCATCCGGATCCCCGCTGAAAAATCATATGGTTATGTTGGGGACTTATCCTTTATAACGATACTTTTTTTGTTTTAAAACAAATGAGATTGTGTAAATAGACGTGCAACAAATACTGGTAGAACGCTCATGAAAAATGCTGTTGTTGTCCAGGTACTCGTCGTCATTCTCCTGCTCACGGGTGGAATCTTTTTGATCGGTTACGGGCAAACAGGAAAACATGTTCAACCACCAGTTCATGTAACAATCCTCGCGATCAATGATTTCCACGGGCATCTGTACGGGGGACAGCAACTGAACAACAGGACTGCCGGAAGCGCTCCGGTCCTTGCCTCGCACCTGAATTACGCGAAACAAACCACCAATGCGTCTTCTGTAATCCTCGCACTGCTAGGAGATACCGTAGGTGCGTCGCCGAGAAATACATCCCTCCTATTTGACGAACCGACAATCCTCTTTTTCAATTCGTTTGCGGTCACGGAGTGCACGGCCGGGAATAATTCGCACCAGAATAATTGTGACCTGATCGCGGTCCCAGGCAACCACGAGTTCAACCGAGGGACGGACGAACTGCTGCGGATGACGTATGGGGGCAACGGGAACATTACGATTTCCCGTATTGCCGATCCCTATCCCGGCAGTCTGGCAGACACCATCTGTGCTAATGTTGTCTGGAAGGAGAACAATACTCCCATCCTCCCTCCGTACACGATCCGAACCGTAGAAGGCGTCCCGGTTGCATTCATCGGAGCCGTTACGCTGGAGACACCTGTCCTTGAGCTTCCCATGAATATCGAGAGAGTGGAATTTCTCAATGAGTCTGAGACGATCAACCGGTACGTCACGCTTCTCCAGGGGCAGGGGATCCATGCGTTCGTGGTCCTGCTGCATGAAGGAGGCAACCAGGAACCGTACGAAGGACCGACCCGCTCTGGGGGAAATATCACCGGCCCGGTCGCATCGATTGCTGCCAGCCTGAATCCGGACGTGGATATTGTCCTTTCTGCGCACAAGCATGATTTCACTAACGCATATCTGAAAAATTCCGGCGGGAATGATGTGCTTGTCACGCAGGCCTTTGCTTATGGTGTAGCATATGCCGATGTGGACATATGGATCGACCGCAAGAGCGGAGATATCATTGAAAAATCGGCAGTGATTGTCCCGGTCTATGCGAACGGTGCAGATAATGGCAATACGGATCCGACGACGGAAACACTTGTGAAAGAGATCGATGCGGCGGTCGGCCGTATGGATGCCGAAGTCATTGCCACGACCGAATCGCCTATCACCCGCAGATCCTATCTGTCCGGAGGATCGGCGCTCGGGAATCTTGTGGCCGATTCGCAGAGAGCTGCGATGGGTGCCGATGTCGCGTTCGTGACAACGGGTTCCGGTGCCGGTTCGCTCCATGCAGATATTTCCCGCGGGATCATTACGTGGAAGGACTTGGAGGCTGTGCTCCCATCCGATGCCTCGATGGCAGCAGAGTACGGCGGGTGGTACAGCCGGCCCCGGGTTGCAACCCGCGAACTCACGGGGGATCAGATCCGGAAGATCCTTGAACGGCAATGGGAGGAGCCGGAGCCCGCAGGGGAATTGTCAGTATCGGGGCTGGAATATACGTGGGATTCAACCCGGCCGGCCGGGAATCGCATAACAACGATATTAGTGAATGGAATTCCAGTTGATCTCAATGCAACATATTCAGGAGCCATGAACTACTACATGGCCTACGGCATGGGTGACTATGCACCAGTATGGAAGTCAGGCATGAACGTGACGATAGGCCCGGCAGATATCAATGCGCTGGTTACCTATATCCGGTCGCGACCTGCACGCTGGACATGAGAACGGATAATGGGGTTGACAGAAGCGTGTGAGATCTGTGTTTGCCTTCGCTCAATAATAAAAATGATCTGATCTTTCTCAATTATTTTCTTTCATCCCAGTAGGGTCATCCCATTTGAGAATGATCTGTCGATCCAGACCTTTCCTGATTATCCACTTGCATTGGAGAAGAAAATCCAATCATGGATATCGGCAAGGGTCATCATAAATCCATGACTTTACTTCATTAAAGGGTATGAATCCCATTATCATTTGACAGTCTTCCTCGTAACTGCATGAAATATAACTGGAAAAAAGGGCATATGTGGAGAGGTGAACTGCTGCGTCACCGGAATACAACGTAGCCGCTCGACATAACCTTGCTGGAATCTTTATCAATGATCATGTAACCAGCCTTCCCTCCAAAGGATATACCGATTCCGTTTGAGGTACCATCAGGTTTCCACACAAGGTACTTTTCGCCCTTTGAGTTGATATAGCAGTTATCCGCGTAGAACATGAACTTGTCACCCGGTGAAATGCTGGTGTCAGATGCCGATGATCTTCCAATTTTCTGGAAATACCCTCCGGATTTAATATCATTTGGCAAGCAGGTACCTGAGGAGATCTTGTCTGCAGGTGTGATGGTATATTTATTACTGTTACCCTCGAGCTGGATGTTGATATCGCTTAGCTTAAATGTATCTCCTCCCGTGTTCTCAAACTCAATACCATTTGCTGCAGTCCATCCGGACGGATGGGTACCAGGATAACTTCCTTCGATATTCTGAATGATTGGTTCTGCTGCAAGGGTCACCTGAGGGGTTTTCTGCTGGCTGCCGCCAAGACCCCCCGCGAACGCGGAAACAACTGCCGCGATGATGATTGTTACAACGAGCATCAGCATCACGCCGACAACCGGAGAAACAGCATTATTATTGATCTGCTTCATGATACAATGATCTCCTTGTTAAAGAGATACTTGCCGCTTGGCTTGTGAAGGATCTTCACATCCACTATATCGCCTATTTCGAAGTCGGCCACATTCGAGAATCCATGGGGATCCGAAGAATCGTTAATTCCTAGCAAATCTGCAGTCCCCGCATTCCCGTTCGTAGCCATAATATCCCCTGACTTCCATGTAAAGTTACCAAAATCAACGACGGTATTCGCGGTTATCTCGGATGCACCAGAGGCGAGCGTGCCCCCGGCATATCCATATCTCATATCGCTCAAAAATGGGACTCTCGCGATATGATGGATATTAGTAGCATTAGAATAATCAAAACCACCATATACCCCATAGCTGGAATAATTACCCGCTCCATAAAGATCGGTACCTGCACTTGATGCCGACTGTTCGTGACGATAGGTGTGACCGGTTCTGTTTGTGTAATAGGTAATTATAGCAAGATCCTTTGTTGGGATCCCGTTTCCGCTCAGGAGCTTGAACTCGATATTTGCTTCACTACCATCCATTGATGCTCCACTGGTAGAGATTTTCACATCAATCGCTGCTTGTGGTGCTTCTTTTACACCGGAAGACAGTCCTCCTGAAAATGCGCTCACAACCGCTGCGATAATAATTGTCACAACGAGCATCAGCATCACCCCGACAACCGGTGATACGGCATGCTCCTGTACTCTCTCTCTGTCGTTTTTCATTTTTCATCTCCTAATCTGGGCCATCATGCGATGAATAAAGACACTCATGCAAGTATCAGTGACCACATGGTCCATCCGTAGATGACTCTAGGTAACTTAATTTGTGTTAAATCTATTTTAATTGATCACTTTTACTTGTTTTAAAACAAATAAACTTTTGTTATTGCAGGTACAATACACTTTAGATTATCTGATTTTCAGTAAAGTGAGGGGGCATGATGTTAATGGAATACAAGAACAAAATTAAGTACACAACAAGAGGAAAGAACCCGGTTTTTTTTCTGACTCTGACCAAACTCACGGGGCCTGTTGAGTGCCCAGTCCGGCCACCAAGGCTACCCGCATCCCCCACGGAAGAGAATAATTACAACGATTTCACGGAGGGGTTGATGTAATGGGGAACAGCCGGATGCTGCGAAATATAAAAGGGGGCTCGTTCACGGTGATTTGTACAATCCTATTGATACTCCTTGCTGCAATGACATTTTCCAGTGGTTGTATCAAATATCTGCCGACCAGCAATGCCGGTGACACCGTAGTACCACCACGCTCTCAGGAATCCGCCCTGACCAATACCTCTTCCCCCATGGCGAAAGTTCCCCACATGGTATCACCGGTAGTTTCATCTCCTGTCAAGGTAACAACGCCAGCAGATTATTTCAGAGTGAATGAAATAGATCCAAAACCGTATATCACTCCAGACCCCTATGCACTTCCTTATCGGGATCATGGGAACTGGACGATCGGTGAGCAGAACCGGGTTCAAAAAGTCCCCCAGTTCACAAAAAAAGTTGTCTTGCGCTCTAACTCAACAGCATTCCTGATTAATGTAACGAAGGGGCCGCTTGTTGTCGATCTCACATATAGTCCAAGATTTCCCAACCCGGATAAAACAAGTACCAAAGGTACGAATTCCTTTGTATTTTCAAACGCAGAAGTAATTGTATTCGATGAAATTTCTAACGCAACTGTTGCGAAAGAAGGGTATGGCGGCATATACAGTACCGATCTTCATAAAAAAATAACGGTCTACCGTGAAGGACCCTATGTTATAGCCATCAGAGGGAATTTTATCGATGTAACGATGGTCATCATTACCGGTTCTGCACAAAAACCGGTCACCACGGTTCCCACTTCGGCTTCGGAAAATGATGAACGGAAGGGTACTGCGGTCCCACCGGGGTTTCCAGAAAACCCGGGCAATGCCGATGGAATTTTCAGATAACAAACAGGAGGTATCATGATTCAGAATTTTCTGGTAACGATATCATGCATGTTCACCCTTATTGGACTCAACGGCCTGTTCACGACGCTGAAAAATCGTATGTCCGTCCCAAAAGATCCGCTCCCGCCCGTGACGGAGCCCCTGCCAAGGTCCAGCAATCCGCAAAAGGAGTTGCCCTGCTTTGATCTGCCGACCATCAGGGCTGCCAGTGAAAAATTTCTTTCAATCCTCGCTGCGCCGACTTGGCAGGGAGTGATATCTCTTGCAACAGTCATAGTCGCCACTCTGGTATCTGCTTTCATAGTAATGTTCATCGATCTCCCCCTCCCAACCATGATCGCCCTCAGCCTCATAGCTCTTGCCGCCACCGGGCTGTCGGTAATAACAATACGCCGTCGACATTTCTTTGGAGCATGGCTCCCTTCGGGTATATTGGGAAAAACGGGCGATCCGGTTCCCGTCCCGGACCCGACGGATTACCCGGTTGCAGAAGAATCCACAGATCCCCTGCATGCAGCTGACATACCGGGACAAGCGTCTCTTGCCACTCTTGAACGATACTGGGTTGTCGAACCGTATTCCTATGTGAAGATCGAGCGGTTCAGGAACGAGGGGTTCACGTACATTGTCGTTGAACCCACCATCTCCCAGAAAGAGAAAACGATCCTGATGGAGACGTATGCGCACCTCCGGGATATCATCATCTATGACAACACGGAGAAAAGCAAAAATGAACGAATTGATCCGGTTGCGGTTGCCAGAATTATCCGGCAGTTTGATCCGGATATTACTGAAGACCGGGTAGAGATCCTGAAATATTATATCGATCGGGATCTCTCAGGCTACGGCCCTCTCGAAGTCCTCATGCGGGATCCGGCACTGGAGGATCTCAGCTGCAATGGCCATGATCTCCCGGTCTTTATCTTTCACCGGGCCTATGGTAGCCTGCCGACCAGCATCTTCTTTACAGAGAGCGAACTGAACCAGTTTGTCCTGAAGCTCGCCCAAAAAGCCAACAAGCAGATGTCGCTATCCAATCCCATGGTTGATGCAACCCTGCCAAATGGTGCCCGCATCCAGATCACCTATAGCGCCGTGGTTTCCACTAAGGGCAGCTCGTTTACCATCCGGAAATTCCGTGCCGAGCCCATGACACCGTTAGACCTCATCAGATTCGGCACTTATAACGCCCAGACCCTCGCGTTCCTCTGGCTTGCCATCGAACACCGTAAAAGTCTCCTTGTTGTCGGGGGTACGGCAAGCGGCAAGACCTCGATGATGAACGCAGTCTCTCTCTTCATCCCGCAGAATGCAAAAGTTGTGTCGCTCGAAGATACAAGGGAGATCCAGCTGCCCCACAGGAACTGGCTTCCCACCCAGACCCGGGAACTCAATGTGGAAGGGATCAAAGGCGACATCGATCTCTTTTCCCTCTTAAAGGCCTGCATGCGGCAGCGCCCGGAATATATCATTGTGGGGGAGGTCCGTGGCGTGGAAGCCCAGACGCTCTTCCAGGCCATGAACTCGGGTCACGCCACCCTATCAACCATCCACGCAGGAAGCGTGCATGAGGCAATCAACCGCTTAACCCACGATCCGATCAACGTACCTGCCGTGATGTTCCAGGCACTCGATCTTGTGGTGGTCCAGTCCATCTACACGCTGGGAAAGACGAGGATCCGGCGCTGCCTCTCCATTCACGAGATTGAAGTCACGAAACATGGGGAGATCAACGCCATCCCTATGTTTGAATGGGATATCCAGAACGACACGTTCAGGAGAGTAAGTCATAAATCCAAGGTTCTCAATGAGATTGCCTTTCACTGTGGGTGGGATGCACAGGAAATGGAACACCAGCTGAAAAAGCGCGAAGAATTTTTCTCCTGGGCTCTTGAAGTAGAACCGCCTACCCTCCGGGATCTTGCAAATGCCATTCACGATCTGGGTGACTAAAAACGTGTTCTTTCCGCAAGTACTGAGAAGAGCAGAGAAGAAGCTGACCGATTTTGAGATGATGATACACGGCAGCAACCTGCGCTCGGTGCTCCGGTCGGCCCATATGCCTATGACCGCAGAGGAGTATCTCCGGACGGTCCGGGTCAATCTTGCCGGTACGCTCGTAATGTTCTTCACTCTTTACTTTTTTTTCCTGATCAGCGGGTTTGAACTGGATATTTTCGGGATGAAAACCTCCGGCACTCTTCTCTGGATCCTGTTATTCGTACTCACCGTGCCTGGAATGTATGCTATGCAGATATATTACCCGCAGATCATTGCCCATGGCCGGAAGAGCCGGATCGATCTGGATATGCCCTACGCCATCTCCTACATGCAGGCACTCTCCACCACCATGCCCCCGTACGAGATCATCCGCAAGGTGTATGAAGAACACGATATGTTCGGAGAGATCTCAAAGGAGTTTGGCATGATCGTACGGGATGTCGAACTATTCGGTGACGACCTTGATGCGGCCATAAAGAACCTGCAGCGCACCACCCCTTCTACCAATCTCCGTGATTTCCTCAATGACCTGAGTATCGTGTTCGACAGCGGGGGAAATGTCACGACGTATCTCGGGGCAAAAACCGAGTACTACCGGGATCAGGCAAAACAGGAGCTCGAACTGGTCTTAAAGACCATCGAGATCATGGCTGAGGTCTATGTGACAGCATTTGTTGCCGGACCGATCGCGCTCATCATCATGATTGTAGCCCAGGGGATGACGAATTCGCAGAGTATGGCATGGATCCTCCCGATGATGTATATCTGTATCCCGGCTGGTGCAATCGTCCTCATCTGGATTCTCTCCATGATGCTCCCCCCAGAAAACTTAGAGATCTCACGAAAGGAGACCGTAGAACATGATTTTGGATCCAATGTACCGGGATCAAATGCTAAGGCCCTTTCCGAAGAGGATCCGAAAAATAAAGAATTCTACCAGAGGATTGCGGCAAACAAGCGGCGGAATTACTATCTTGGTCTGCTGCGCCACCCGTTTACAACTTACATCAGAAGTTACTATTATGGGCTTGGTCTTGGGATCATTTTTGCCGGGATCATTGCC
>JAURZP010000457.1 GCA_030653335.1 Methanoregula sp.
CTGATGCATCCCGTAAGGGCGCATGCCTTGCGCTTCATACCGCGTTCGATGCACTCTGCCGGCTGCTCGCCCCATTCACCCCATACTTTGCTGAAGAGTGCTATTCGCACCTCAGTCCCGGCAACAGCGTGCACAAACAGCCGTGGGTCGCATTCACGTACGATGACGATGCAGCGCGGATTGAGGGTAACCTGCTCGTGCAGGTAGTTGCAGAAGTACGCAAATACAAACATGACGCCGGCCTTGCCCTCAACGCACCGCTTGGCAAAGTCACCATCTATGCACCACACACGGTCAATGATGAAGGAGATACAGGTCGCACGCTCAATGCAGATGTGCACTGGAGAACTGATGTGGCGAAACTCGACCGGGTGATCACCGGTATCGATTTCAACCGCTCGGTTATTGGTCCCACATTCCGCAAACAGGCTCAGGCATTCATGGCGGCTATCAAGGCGCTTTCACCCGAACAACTGGCAAACCCGCCAAAAACGATTATGCTTGAAGGTTCAGAAGTGGCAGTGCCCGAGAATGCCTTTGGGCCAAAATATTCGTATATGGAAGAGGGTGCACAGGTCGATGTGATCACGGTCGGCGATGTGATTTTGACGATTGCGAAGTCGTGAGATTTAATTTTTTGTCTCTGTCTAGTAGTAAATCGGTTATGCCAATTTCTTCCTTATTACTCATCAAATAATTCCTGTACCCGTGCAAGATGAAGATATATCCGCCCCTTTCCAATCCCCACTGCCTCATATCAATTGCAAAAACAGGTTTGCGGTATTGCGTGAGAATGGTCATTTGATTTTTGGGAGAAGAGAGGTGCCCGCCATTTTTCGACCGTAGGATCGTCTCGCTTGCAACAGGGGGAGGTCTTCTTATCAGTCATCGGGCCCGTTTTTTCCGCATGGGTGCAGTTCGGGTTAAGGTACGGGTTAAGCAAATTCCGGCCCGGTGCAGAGATTTTTTGATTCTCTCCAATATTTTTCGTTCATTCTCATCAGCATACGCAAACAGGTAAACAGATCCTCGCCGTTTCTAACTCATCACCAGTTTCTTAAACGCTTCAAGCGGGAGTGTTTCCGGCTTCACATAATCCGATTCGTTGAGCCGGCGGGGAATCTTGTATCGGATTAACGCATCATCAGATGTAATGAAGTAATCGCAGTCATACGCGGTTGCATATGCAAGGTGAGTACGGTCTGTCTTCTGGCTCATCATCCGTCCATCGGTCAAGTCCTGGGAAAAATCATA
>JAURZP010000463.1 GCA_030653335.1 Methanoregula sp.
CATGATTAACGGAAAGAACCGCCCGGATTTGAGCGGATTGAATCCGTTTTTTGATGTCTGTTAAAAATGAAGAGTATTCCGCTGACTGAAACGGGGTGACCGGATCGATAGGATCGTGTTTTCTCATAACCGGTACCCCAATCCCTTCAGATTCCCGGCAATCTCCCCTTCCAACCGCTCCGACTCCCGGAACAGTTCCCCCAGCTTCGCCGTCAGCCGCCCCATCTTCTCCTCAAATGGCTCGCCATCATCCACGACATCCTCGGCACCCACGTACCGCCCGGGTGTCAGCACGAAACCGTTCTTCCGGATCTCATCAACAGAGGCACTCTTGCAGAACCCCGGCACATCCGCATAGGTCCCGGCTTCCTTCTCGCCCCGCCATGCATGATAGGTGGATGCAATCCGGGCAATGTCCTCATCCGTGAGATCCCGGTGCACCCGGTCGATCAGCGTCCCCATCTTCCGGGCATCAATGAAGAGCGTCTCGCCGCGACGGTTGCGGAATTTGTGGTTCTTCTTATCCCGGGTCACGAACCAGAGGCAGACCGGGATCTGGGTGGAGTAGAAGAGCTGGCCCGGCATGGCAATCATGCAGTCCACGAGATCAGCCTCGATGAGGTTCTTCCGTATTTCACCCTCCCCGGACTGGTTCGAGGACATGGAGCCGTTCGCGAGCACGAAACCCGCGATGCCGGTCGGTGCTAGGTGATAGATGAAGTGCTGCACCCATGCAAAGTTCGCGTTGCCGGCCGGGGGAAGGCCATATTTCCAGCGGGCATCCTCCCTGAGCCGCTCGCCGCCCCAGTCACTCATATTGAACGGTGGGTTGGCGAGGATGAAATCGGCTTTTAAGTCCGGGTGCAGGTCGCGGTGGAAGCTGTCCGCGTGCTCGGGGCCGAGGTTGCCCTCAATCCCCCGGATGGCGAGGTTCATCTCGGCCAGTTTCCAGGTCGTGGGGTTGGACTCCTGCCCGTAGACTGCGATATCCGCAACATTGCCCCCGTGCGCCTCGACAAATTTCTCGCTCTGGACAAACATCCCGCCGGAACCACAGCACGGGTCGTACACCCGGCCCTTGTATGGCTCGATCATCTCAACAAGGGTCTTGACTACGGACCGTGGGGTATAGAACTGACCGCCCTTCTTTCCTTCAGCACTTGCAAACTGCGAGAGGAAATACTCGTACACGCGGCCGAGGATGTCCTTCGACCGGTGCTCCTTCTCACCTAACCCAAGGGTACCGATCAGATCAATTAGCTCAC
>JAURZP010000470.1 GCA_030653335.1 Methanoregula sp.
CACAGATTTCGCACCCTTAGAAAATAGGATTTATAACGGCAATTATCCCTAAAGCTTAGATATATATCTTAGAATACTATATCTTCTAAGCACAATGGAAATCCAATCCCCCGTAGGAAGCCATATGCTAAAATGGCTCAAACCACGCAACCGCCAAGGACAACAATTTTACAACGGTGTAGCCAAACTGGCGAAAATAGCCCGGAAACGACCATACAGCACACCCGTTTTATTTCTGGTCATCAAACACTATGCAGATCGATTTGGCATTGTCGATTATTTTAATCGGATAATCGACTGGGACGAAAAACAATGGAAAATCAGCCCAGGGATTCTCGGCCTCAGTATAATTTACCTCTGTTTCCTGTCAGAAGAGGGTCGAATACCGCTCTACAAAATACCAGATCACCTGATAGGTCTCGATCTTACACTTCTCTTTGGTCAGCCCCTTCACCCTGAAGATTTCAATGATGATCTCTATGCAACTTTTCTCGAACGCCTGGGTGAAATTGGAAGTATGAGCATTCTAGGCGGAATAGCTGATCAGGTATATCACCTGTTCAACATGCCTCAAAGCAGCGATCTCAATTCCGATACAACCTCACACGTGATGTATGGCAAGTATCTCGATTGTGATGGTAAAGATTTCGCCGGATTAGTTATCACAAATGGACACAGTAAAGAGCATCGGCCAGACCTCAAACAGATAAAAACGGGTTTGATTGTCGATGGAAATGGTGTGGTTCGACTGGTAAGCGTTCTTGATGGCAATGAATCCGATAGTACCTGGAACACGATGGCAATCAAGGAACTCAAGAACAAAATTGGCGATGATATTGACAAGTATACAATTATTGCGGATTCGAAGTTGGTCAGCCTGCCAAATTTACGCGAAGCCACAAACTCCGGAAAATTGGTAAAATTTATCTCTCTTGTACCTACGAATTTTTTCGATAAGATCTCCACAAAAGTCAGAGCACAGGCATATGAAAAAGGAGATTGGACGGATCTAGGAAACTGTTGTCAGAACCCCACAGCAAAAGATCGTGCTACGTATGCAGTTCAAAGTTTCGATAACGAGATCGAAGGAAACACCTACAGACTGCTGGCAGTAAAAACCACCTCTTCGGACAACAAAACTCAGCACAAACTGGAAACTGAACAGAGTGATGTGATTGCAATGGCACACGACGCATTTTTAAAGAGCTTTGCGTGTGTGCCGGATGCAGAAGATGCGATCAAAAAATTTCAGAAGAAAACTAAAAATGCATACTTCAAAGCATCTTTGGAGATAGTTCCGATTGAAAAGGAGAAGATGTACCGTGGAAGAAAACCTGATGTTCCTCGACAAAAAGAGATCATTACGAAATTTCAAGTGCAGTTATGTGATGTTATTCCTGATGTTCAACTGATTGAACGGTTCAAGAGAAGTGAAGAATCCTTTGTCCTCATAACGAATGTTCCCCATGCTGAACTTTCCGAACGGGACATACTTGCGAAATACAAAAGTCAATGTATTGTCGAGAGATCGTTCAGCCGTTTGAAGCGTCCGATGATGGTGAATACGCTCTTCCTGAAAAAACCGGGCCGTGTTGTGGGACTTACTGCTCTTGTATATGTTGCACTGCTCTTCCAGTCTATTATGCAGGCTATGGCTAGACACAGGGCGAAGGTTCTCGGAGAACTTCCTAAAATAAAATATGCAAAACGAAAATTTGACGAGCCAACGTATGAGTTGTTGGCATACCTACTCACACCATTTGAAGTCTTGTCATCGGAAGAGTCTATGGAAGTGAGTTGTTTGGTTCCGGAATTGGAGGAACATTTGAACTTACTATTGTATCTGGTTGACGCGGAGAACTGCTAAACCCGGGTTTGTTGTGAGAACGAAAGGCAGTCGACCGAGTGGAACTCGGAATTATTGTGGCTAGAAGATGTAGTTTTTTCACAAATTGTCGAGCATCCTTGCGGGAATTTGAGCGGTGGGAGGTGTGGCGATTTCGTTCACTGAGTGAGATTTACATCCTGACTCACAAGGGGCATTGTTATTGAAGTGGTCCGGTGAACCTTTTGTTTAAGGGTGCGAAAACTGTGAT
>JAURZP010000476.1 GCA_030653335.1 Methanoregula sp.
CTCACACTTTTCATCATCGTTAACCCGGATTTCAGCCCGTGATCCGGTAATGGATCAATGCGAATAAAATTTTTCTCTGTCCGTCTTTCCTGGTTTTCTTTTAACAATTGGCATAGCTCGTTTGACTGGTTCAGCAAATCACCTGTGCAAAATAAGAATGAAAACGATACATTATGATGAGTAATCATTCAATATCTTACCAATAAATCAACAAGAGGGTTTTTTCAATGCTTGACATCAGGTTTGTAAGGGCTGACCCGGATGCAGTAAAGGCAGATCTAAAAAAACGCAATGATACAGAGAAACTCACATGGGTAGACGACCTGCTCAAAAAAGATGCCCGTTCGCGCGAACTCAAAGTAGAAACCGATCTGCTCCGCCAGCGGCGCAATACCATTGCCCGTGAGATCAATGCCGCACGAAAAGGCGGTCAGGATGCAACAGCATTAATGAAAGAAGCGGCCAATCTCCCGCAGAAGATCAAGGACTGTGATGCTGAACAGGAAGAGAACGCAACAACAATCCGCTCATACCTGATGCGCCTGCCAAACATCCTGCACGATAGTGTTCCTGTGGGAAAAGACGATACCGGAAATGTTGAAATAAAACGGGTTGGTACACCCAAAACCTTTGATTTTGAACTCAGGAGCCATGGCCAGCTCGCATCTGATCAGGGCTGGGCTGATTTCGAACGTGCCACAAAGATATCCGGTGCCGGTTTCTATTTCTTAAAGGGGAGTCTCGTTCTCCTTGACATGGCTTTACAGCGGTTTGCCATTGACAAACTCGCTACAAAAGGTTACATCCCGATAATTCCTCCCTATATGATCAATCGCTCTTCCTATGAAGGGGTTACAGATCTTAATGATTTTGAAAAAGTGATGTACAAGATCGATGGCAGCGATGCATACCTTATCGCAACCAGCGAGCACCCGATAGGCGCAATGTACCAGGATGAGATTTTTGAAGAAAAAGATCTCCCGTTAAGGCTTGCCGGCATCTCGCCTTGCTTCCGGCGCGAGATCGGCGCGCACGGTCTTGATACAAAAGGTCTGTTCCGCGTTCACCAGTTCACAAAAGTTGAACAGTTTGTCTTTTGTAAACCAGAAGATTCCTGGAAAATTCATGAAGAACTCTTAGCAAATGCAGAAGAAATATTCATGAAACTCGATCTTCCTTACCATGTTGTCAATATCTGTACCGGGGATATCGGTACGGTTGCTGCAAAAAAATATGACATTGAGGTATGGATGCCCCGGGAAAATGCCTATAAAGAAGTGGTATCCTGCTCTAACTGCACCTCTTACCAGGCGGTGCGACTCAATATCAAAGTGCGGGACAAGAGTGAATTTGAACTTAAACAGCACCTTCACACGCTCAACTCGACTGCTATTGCAACGTCGCGCGTTATGCGTGCAATTCTTGAAAATAACCAGGAACCGGATGGCCGGGTAATGGTGCCTCTTGTTCTCCGTCCCTATATGAACGACCAGGAATATCTCTGATTTTTTTTTATAAACGAAGGTTTTTTTGCAAATCCTTATTTTAT
>JAURZP010000478.1 GCA_030653335.1 Methanoregula sp.
TGCAATAAAGGAGGACTCTTTTTGTAACAATACCAATTTGAACGATGTGCGTTGAGCATTAAGAGCAATTTTTTTATTTCGCAGAAAAAAATTGTTCTGTTTAAAAATGACCCGATTAGCGTTCTGGGATTTAAAAACGCACAAAATCAATAATTATATATACACAGACCTTTGACACATAAACTATGAGATCTCCAACTGAGATCAGAAGAGTCATTGAAGGGCGCCTGCGATCCTACCTCTCCCGGGACAGGACCGGAATCCGGCGCGAAGTACTCAGGCTCTTGGTAAAGACCAAATCAATCACCATTGCAGAAATTGTTCAGGAACTGCAAAAGCAGTTTGTAGTAACATTCCATGCAATTGCATCCATGATTGGTATCATTGCTTCCCGGATAGGTATACTCCGTTCAACACGAAATGCTGATGGAGTGAACAGCTATGAACTCAAGGAAAAATATTTCGATGTCGTGATCAGGATCGTCGGCGTCTGCTGATTATTGATTTCCGATCCATAACCGTTTTTACCAAAGCCTTCCAATAATAATAGCATCATGTATGCCGATTCCCATGACCGTGCTGGTTTGAGCGAGGTCACTGTTCTTCCCGAAGTGATTGATTTTATCAATAAGCGGAACTGCGATTTCCGTATCAGCACCTCCTGTGGCGGGCCCATTCTTTTACCCATACAGGTAAAACCACCAAAAAAATCAGACCTTCTCTTAAAAGCAGGAAATCATACGATCTATGTTTCCATTCACCAGGCAAGGTTCCTGCACAGCATTCATATGGAGATGATCCCATTCTTTGATGATAACGATCTAACCAGGCATGAGCGCGGATGAGTTTTGAAGAGATCTCCCACACAGCAGATGTAAAAATCCGGGCCCGGGCACCCACTCTCGAAGCACTTTTTACCGAAGCCTTCCTTGCACTGATGCTGGTTGTATATGGAACTGACCGTAAAGATGGAATAATCAAAGAGATCCAGATTGAATCTGACAATATTGAATCACTCTTGTGCGACTTCCTCTCTGAAGTGCTTTTTATCGCGGAGGTTGAGGGTCTGGTCCTTTCACAGGCAGAAATAACGATTGATGGCCTGCACCTGACTGCAATTCTGGACGGGGAATCATTTGATCCTGTACGGCATTCATCGGGAACTGAAGTGAAAGGGATCTCCTACTCAGGACTCGTAATTCAGAAGGATGCGAACGGATATATGCTCGACATCTTATTTGATGTATAAGAGTTAATGCGAAAAATGAGAGAAGGACCAGGGTGCAACTAAAGGTATGGTTTTTTATTCACTCGTTCAGACAATGGAGACGAAAACTTATGCTTGACGGTGTGCGACAAACCGGTGTAAATGAATGTGAAGTACCAGTAGGTTATGTTCCGGGTATGAGAGTTCCGGGAAAATTTTTCCTCTCGGAATCTTTAGGGAACAGCCTGGAACCCGGTGCAATACAGCAACTGGCAAATGTTGCCACCATGCCCGGCATAATCCGGCATTCGCTTGCTATGCCGGACATTCACTGGGGTTATGGATTTCC
>JAURZP010000486.1 GCA_030653335.1 Methanoregula sp.
CTCAATGTGCACGACATTTTCATGGTCACAAGATATGCCGTCAGCAACAAGGATGCGTTTTGCGTGTATTACAGAAGCAATTTTTTCTTTTATCGCGCTCTTCTTTCCGGCAGCAAAGGTGTAATCCTCTGCTGATGTGAGAATGGCAAGATCCCCTGCTCCGGTAACCCCAAGCGAGCACTCAGCTACCAGCCAGCCGGAATGCTGTTTTGCATATTTTGCTGCGGCAAGAACTGATGCAGGAGTAATACTCCGTTTCCAGAGAAGATCCTTTGTCGGATATGCATAGGTTCCTGCCGAAGTATGCAGCACACCATGACCAGACAGGATGTGGGCCAGTGCGTACGCAGTGGTGGTCTTTCCCCTTGATCCGGTGATCTCGATCATCGGGACGGGAAGTTTTTCTCCAAGCAAGTGGCACACAGCCTCATGATGGGTGATGACAGGAGCACTACGGTTTGAAAGGAGTGTGTGATCCGGATCCATGTGGACCGGTGCAACAATCAGATCATAGGTCTGGTTTTTAGAGTTCTCCGCAGTTTCCGGAGTGGTGTTGGTATACAGATCAACTACATCAACGACATTACCTGCATCCGCATACGAGTCGCCGATCTCTATGCCGCCGTGGATCGTATCCAGTACCAGAATATGCATAAAAAAAGTTAATGGATTGAGAGTGCTTTAGCTGCATTCTTGACCATCAGTTCGGCTAGCAGGGGGTCACTTCCGATTGGGTCTGCGTAGAAGAGCGGAATCGATTTTCCATTCATAACAAAGCTCCCTTTCTTGATGCCTTCAGGCAACCCGATCTCTCCTGGAATATCTTTTTCTATGTGAACTCCCTTTGCAAGGAACAGTGGGACAACAACAAGTGCGTCAATGGGTTCATTCCTGAACTCATTGAGAGACTCCTTGATCGTGGGTTTGTTCATATTCATAAAACCGCATTTTACAATAAAATCGGTATTGCCTGCCTTGATCATCGCAGCAGTTTTCTCAACAAGATCCTGATTGTAAGGCATCGTGCTTCCATGCCCTACGAGTAACATTCCCTTCTTACCCATTCGTAAAACCTCAATTTTTTTATCAGGTTTCGGTAGTTTCGATTCCTGTATCTTTAAACTGTATGAAAAATGTGTAGTGATAGTAATAATTTTTATC
>JAURZP010000488.1 GCA_030653335.1 Methanoregula sp.
CTGTTGAGATGCAGTACGCCCACGGCTCGTTGCTCCGATATGTCGCCGTCGGCTGTTACGGCCCGCTCCTCACATACCTCGATGCGGAAATGTTTGTCGCTGTTGATCGTACTCACGAATGTTGCCGACCTAGGCTTGTCAGACGAGGCGGCTGTGCAAAACCTCAAGAAAGGACTTGAGGAGTATTACCAGCTCCTGATCGAACGGACCCCCCGCAACTATAATCTGAGCTACCTGAACATCGAAGTGGATAATCTTATTAAAAAATTCCTCTGCTGTCAGCTCTTGAAATAATTAAAATCCTCGCCGTTTTTGGTTTTTAGCCGGTACGCCAGACCGGTATCTCATCGATGCGAAGGCCCGCACGGTTTCCTCCCACTCACCACAGATTTTATCATATTCCCCGTACATAGTTTACATATATCCAAAATTTCAAAAATTTGTAAACCTGATGGAAGATAACCGAACAAAAAGAAGGGATGAATAAAAATATGACCTCAATTGGTGAGCGGATCAAGGCAGCCCGCATAATTGCCGGATTGTCCCAGGAGGATCTTGGTGAGAAGATGGGGATCTCCAAAATGGCTATATCAAAATATGAGACCGGGGCCGTTACCCCCAACTCAACCGTGCTGATCGCATTATCAAAAGCACTTGAAATCAAGCTGGAGTACTTCTTCCGGTCTACCAGCGTGACACTCACAAAACCCTCGTACCGGTGCAGGAAAACCCTGGCAAAGAAAGACGAAACCAAGATTCTTGGGAAAACCGCAGAGTGGCTGGAGCGGTATCTCATGATCGAGCATCTCACAAGAGCCAAAAAAACCCTGGATCTCCCCAAGCCGGAACAGTGCAGGGTAAAGACCGCTGGCGACATCGAGAAAATAGCCCAGCGGATTAGAAAAGAATGGAACCTGGGATCCGATCCCATTGAGAATGTGATGGACATTCTGGAACAGCACGGCATCAAAGTCGGTGTGGTTGATGCACCAGAGAAGTTCGATGCCCTGACGCTCTGGTATAATGAGAAATGCCCCGTGATCGTGGTGAACAAACACTTCCCCGGCGACCGGCAGCGCTACAACCTTGCCCATGAACTTGGGCACCTTGTCTTACACATCGAATCCGATATGGAGGAAGAAGCAGCAGCCCACCGGTTTGCAGGAGCCTTTCTCGTACCGGAAGAAATGGCAATCCTTGAACTGGGTAAACAGAGAAATGTGCTGGACTTCCGGGAATTATCTCTCCTGAAGCACAAATACGGGATGAGCATGGCGGCCTGGATTCACCGTGCAGCAGATCTCGGAATTATAACTGAGGCAGCGGCCAAACGATACTGGATCGAGCTGCGTGCCCGGGGATGGCACAAGACTGAACCGGACAAACAAGTTTCTGCGGAATCGCCGACCCTGATGAGACTTCTGCTCTTTAGGGCTGTCAGCGAACATACAATTTCCCAGTCACGGTTCACGGAGCTTCTCGGAGATGAGAATGAATGTGCCGCTGAACCCTGTGCCCGAGGATGACTAAATGAGCGGTCAGAAAAAATGTATTATCGATGCGTCCATCCTCCTCGATTTTATTGAGGGAGGTATCTTTGATACTCTCTTTTCTCTCCCGTTTGATTTTTCTACATCAGATATCGTTGCGGATGAAATCTCCCGCTCATATTCCCTCTCTGAACTGCGTGCGCTTGGTTTGAAAATCCTCGGACTTGAAGCAGAACAGGTCCTCATGATTGAAGCCCTTCAGATCGAACATATTGAATTATCCCCAAACGATCTCTCGGTATATCTCCTCGCATCCCAGCACCGCTCACTTCTCATATCCGGGGATGGGCCCCTTCGTGAACTGGCAGATTCCCATAAGGTTGAATATCACGGCACTCTCTGGCTATTAGAAGAGATGATTCATCGCAAACTCATCGCTCCCCATGATGCAGCCCGGGCATTACGAACTATGCTCGCCAACAAACGCTGGCTGCCGCGTACCGAGTCTGAACGACTCATTAAAAAATGGGAAATAAATTCCCCTGACCTCTGAAGAAACTTACCTTTCCATCAGCCTCCACTTTTTTTTAAAGGGTGTATCATCATCGCCATCTCTTCAGACTTTTTTTTTATTCTTTTTATTCCCCCCCTTTCAGTAAAACCTAAACCCCCGGTCCTATAGAGTAATATTATAACCCAAGGGCCCAAGGGGAGAAAAACAGACAAAAAAGGAATGAAAACAACATGGCAGATTTCGTACAGAGCAATGTAACAAAAAGTGCGGTTCGCGAACTCGCGAGCCCGATTGCAGATGTAGCGACCTTCAACTCGATCGTCCAGTCGGTTATTACCGACAACCCGTTTGCATGTGTATCGTATATGACTGCCGGTGAAACCCACGACCCGGTTGAGAAGACAAAGGAAGGTTACACCGTGAAGATTGTCTACCAGGACGCTGAGGCAAAGACTGTCGGCAGTCTGTCGGACAAGTTTTCCACCATCGCGGGTTTCAACGCGGGGGCAACAGCAATTCTCGCAAACACGGCCCTTT
>JAURZP010000492.1 GCA_030653335.1 Methanoregula sp.
ATGGAGATAGTGGGTGAAAAACTGGGTGTTTCTTCGAATGATAAGAGTGCAAATAACTCGACTTCCTAAAAGTGATCTGTTACCTTTTTTTTAACGTTTAAAAAAAAGTAAACATCTCTCTTGTCTGTCCTGTATGGTCCGGATATTTTTTTTTTAGAATATGTCAGGAAAAAAAGTTTTAATTGACGTGCCTGCTTTTAAAAAATCTTTTTTTAAGTCACTACCGCTTTGTTGAACCGCCAGCAGGCAAACACGTACATAATCAATGCAAAAACGACAAGACCTCCAAACGAGAGAAGTATGTCATTTGTTGTGTACACGTAATGCGTCCCCATGGCCACAAAATCATCACCGATCGCAAAATAACGGATCCCGTTGATGAGGAGTGTCATCGGATTGTAAGTTGAGATCACCTTTAAAAATTCCGGGAAAGCATTGAGGGGATACAGGGCGTTGCTTGCAAAGAATATCGGCATAGTGAGCAGTGTCATGATGCCCTGCATCCCTTCAGGAGTTTCCATAGAAATGGCAATTCCTGCTGATAGGAAGAGAAATCCCAGAGCAAAGACGGCGACAAACACCAGAATGCCCACAACCGCTATTACTATATGCACCGCGCTGAACCCGACAAAGAATCCTGCGCCTATCAGGATGCCAAATACCATGATGATGATCGCCTGGATAAACGATTTAGTCATACCCGAAAGTCCGATGCCGATGATCACGTGATCCCGTGGCATGGGACTTGCCAGGATCTCCCGCATGAGCCCCCAGTTTTTATCAAAGAGAATGATCATCCCCCCAAAGAGACTCGTGAACAACGTGGTCATCGCAATGATCCCGGCTGCCATGAACGTCAGGTACCCGACTGCATGTGCACCCGGCGGAATTGGCACACCGCTCATCAGCGAATCAAAACTGCTCGACATGGCAATTCCAAAGAACCCAAGCCAGAGTGCAGGTTGTAGAAGCGAGGAGATCAGCATGGTCCTGAACCGGACAAAACGGATCATGTCCCGCCAGTAGATATTTGCAAAACCGTAATTCATCTCAATGACCTCCCGGGCGAAGAGAAATAAACGCGCTTTTTCCTATAGGCTCGTCACGAATCTCTTTTCCGGTATAATGGACAAACACATCATCCATAGACGGTTTTTTAAGATTTACCGTATCGATGCTAATCCCTGCGTTGTGCAGACGTTCCATTATCGTTGGGAGAACTTTTGTCCCGTCTTCATTGACACTGACCAGGAATCCCCGGGTTTTAGTCGTGATATCCTTAACGGACGAGAGATTTCGGAGCAGTTGAATCGCAGTATCGTTATCGCTGGTCTCTAAGTAGATGATGTCCTGACCAAGAGTATTTTTCAATTCCCATGAAGTGCCGGAGATGATGATCTTACCGTTGTCGATGATGCTTATCCGGTCTGACAGTTGGTCAGCTTCATCCATGTAATGCGTTGTCAAAAAGATCGTTGTGCCCTCTTTGTTCACATCCTTGATATAATCCCACATGCGCATCCGCGTCTGCGGATCGAGTCCGATCGTTGGTTCATCCAGAAAAAGTATTTTCGGACGTGTCATCAATCCCCGTGCAATCTCAAGCCGGCGTTTCATGCCCCCGCTTAAGTTCTTGGTCCTGACATCCCGTTTGTTTTCGAGCTGGACAAGGGTTAACAATTCTTCGATTCGTTTCCTGCGATCAGCATGCGGCATGGAGTAGAGTTTTCCATGGAACTCAAGACTTTCCCAGACCGTCATGTCCCGGTCAAGGGTGATCTCCTGGAAAACAATGCCTATCGATTCCCGAACCTTCTGGGGATCTTTTGTCACATCGTAACCAGCCACACTCGCCTTTCCTTTTTGTAGTGTGAGCAACGTGATGAGCACGTTTATCGCTGTGCTCTTACCGGCCCCGTTTGGCCCGAGGAATGAGAAGATCTCACCTTTTTTAACTGTGAAACTGATCCCATCAACCGCCTTGAAATCGCCATACGAGAATTCAAGATTTTCAACAGTGATTATTGCCTCATTTTCAGTTAGTGGTTGTGCTGCCATGCTTTTCCACCACCCCAATAAATTTCCGGACCCATTTTTTCTCAGTGTCAAGATGCGCAAGCGTGCGGTCAAAGAGTGCAAGCACATAGAAGGGACGTTTCTCATCCGCTTTCTGCTCACGGATCTGCCTGAGATGTTCGATCGTTTTGTCAAGTCCTGACAGACGCTCTCGCAGGCATTCCACAGTTTCCTGTTCCGGAATGAGCAGGAGATGGGCAATGCCAAGATCAAATGGTGAACTGATCCTTGTGTGCATGGTGAGAAACGATCGCACAGTGGACTTCATCATATCAAGTCCGGCATCAGTGATCGTGTAGACCTTACGCGAGGGTTTATCCTCCTGCTGTTCGCAGGAACTGGTGATGAACATTTTTGATTCAAGCCGTTTGAGCACATAATAGATGGAGGAAAAACCGATATCGGTCCAGTGACGCATCCCCCGCTCTTCAATAATTTTTTCTATGGTATACCCGTAGAGCGGGCTTTCGCAGAGGAGCCCGAGGACTGCTGCCTCCCGCTCATTGATGATGGGATCCGTTAGTTCCATATCTGTAATATTCTAATAATAGAACATATCAATTCTTGCTTGCTACTTATTTGGGCGTTCTGTCACGATGGGTAATCGGAGATGGAGACGATGAACAAAGTGCTCCGGACAATAATTCACAGGGTAAGTTTCAATCCGCGATCCTACGAAGCCCCTGCCAATTCATCTGAAATTTCGATCTCTAAAAAAAAATGATCACTTTTTCATGGATAAATTATAAACAATTGTTAAGGTTTCGCTGTGACGCTTGACAATAATCCGGAAATAAAGGCCCCGGAAAAGGACGGTCTGAAGAAAGGAAACGCACAAGAACAATCTGTTTTTAGCAAAAGTACAATTGTCGCCATAATCGGCATCGCAGTTGTGATTGTGATTCTGCTTGCAGCCGGGTTTACGCAAACTATGCCAAGTCAGGGAACAGTTATCCCCGCACCGAACTGTGCTGAAAAAACCCTCACCTTTGTCAATAACAATCTTGTTTCTCCTGGTACATCTGCCTCGCTCACCTCCATTACTGAAAACCGGGGAATATATGAGATTCAGATTTCTTATGGGGGCAGGGATATGACAATCTTTACAACTCGTGACTGTTCTTCCCTGTTTACCAGCAGGATTGATATGACAGGAACGGCAGGAAGCGGAACTGTTCCGGTACAAACTGCTGCCCCTCCAATAAAAACAGAACGACCGGTAGTAGATCTTTACGTCATGGCCTTCTGCCCGGGTGGCACCTATGCCGGAAATGTGATGAAACCTGTCGCAGCCCTGCTCGGTTCAAAAGCAGATATTCGTGTGAGGTATCTCACAACCTCAACCGGGACAACTGTTGCATCAGTCCAGTCATTGCATGGAATGTCAGAAGTAAAAGAAGACCTGCGCCAGATCTGCATTCTTAAAAAGAACCCGGAAAAATTCTGGGAATATTTAGGAAAGTTCAATGATGCGTGTTATCCACAATACCAGAATGCAGCTTTGTTGGATGCCTGCCAGGTAAATGTCACTATAGCTGTTGGGATTGATTCAAAGATCATCGATACCTGTGCCAGCGGAAAAGAAGGTCTTGACCTGCTCAAAGCAGATGAGGCACTTTCGTATAAGGATGGGGCAAGCTCATCTCCAACGCTCATTATCAACGGTCAGGAGTACCGTGGAACACGAACTCCTGATGCCTATAAGCAGGCAATCTGCGATCGTTTCGTGACTCCTCCGGCTGAGTGCTCCACCATACTTCCCCCATTGTCGGGGACTGCGGTGAGTGGAGTGTGCGGGTGATTTAGGGTTACAATCTTTTTCTCTTTTTAATCCGTAACCCACTGACGCACACCACTTTTATTCTGGCAGGATTTTAAAAACAAATTCCGGAAATCAAAGCATCTATACCTATTTGACTTTCCACAACCAATAATTCAGCACAATGTCAGTCGAGCCCGTCTTCAGATACAAACAATGTCTCATCATCAGAAACGATATCAAGATGAGCTGCGGCAAGCGGTGCGCCCAGGCATCGCATGCATCGATCGGTGCGTACAATGGAGCAGACAAGGCACTGGCAAAAGCGTGGCTTGCTGAAGGACAGAAGAAAGTTGTGCTCAAGGCCAATGACGAAAGAACATTGCACGAGCTCAGGGTGATTGCGGAACGTGCCGGTATCTCCCACTCCCTCATCCAGGATGCAGGCATGACCGAGATCCCGCCCGGCACAATCACAGCGCTCGGACTTGGGCCGGCCAAGACTGAAGACCTCGACAAGATCACCGGCATGCTCACCCTGTTATGAAACCGAGCACGTATCCACTCGAACGCGAACTCGGCATGCGCTATTACGCGAGCGATGCGGAAGGGATCGGGGGCAGGCTTCGATCATCTCCGGAAGATTTCCTTGTAGAAGAGTTACCGCTACCGGAAAAAGGCGGGACTTCCGGACCGTATCTCATCTGCCTGCTCATAAAAAAGAACTGGGAACTCCAGCATGCAGTCAAAGAGATTGCAAAACGGCTTGGCATCAGCCACCGCCGTATTGGTTGGGCGGGCACAAAAGATCGGAATGCAATTACAAAGCAGTGGATCTCGATCTATAATGTGACTGCAGAGCAGGTTGCAGCAATCTATCTCAAGGACATCACATTAGCGCCGGTCCGGCAATCCAACGAAACGCTGGCACTGGGCCAGCTGCTGGGAAACCGGTTTGATCTGGTCATACGGGACACAAAATCCACTGATCTTGTTCAACAGGTACAGACCCTGACCGGCACCGCATCTGAAGGAGTCCCCAACTACTTCGGGCTCCAGCGTTTCGGGGCAATCCGTCCGGTCACCCACCGTGTCGGGGAATGGATCTTACGCGGAGATTTTGAACAGGCCGTAGTTACGTATGTGGGGCAGGAATTTCCCGGAGAAGTGGATCCGGTCAAGACCATCCGGTCGGAATTTTTAGCCACACGCGATCCTGAACCTGCGCTGCGAAACCTCCCGGTTCATATGGCGTTCGAACGTTCGATGCTTCACCATCTCTACACTCATCCGGGCGACTATCCTGGTGCCCTTAGGGAATTGCCGCCAAAACTCCTGTCACTGTTTGTCTCTGCCTTCCAGTCGTACCTGTTCAATTGTGCACTCAGCCAGCGGTTCGATGACGGGGGCACACTCAATGACCCGGTTCCCGGTGACCGACTGATCTTTGCAAACGGGCGCACGGATACGGTCACGGCAACAAATACGAATGCAGTATCAATCCACATAAAGCGAGGACGCTGCACAATAGCGCTGTTCATGCCCGGCAAAACAAAAACAAACGCAGCTACGCTGGGGGAGCAAATCATGGAATCGCTACTGCTAAAACATCACATTACAGCAGAAAATTTCGAACGGGCATCAGCGTTTGTCAGCACAAAATTTGATGGCGCATGGCGCCCGATCACGTTAAAAACGGAGATTGAATCTTCTATAGGAAATTCCGATGTGCGCCTGAAGTTCACGTTGCCACCAGGCCATTATGCAACAACGGTCTGTCGCGAATTTATGAAAGCTGACCCGTTACAGATGATATGAATCACCCACACTAAAAATTGTGGGTTTTTAAAACCCTTTTAACCGTGTCCGTCACGTTTCAGTTCCGCGACTTTGCCATCTTCTTTGCACCGCTTATCGCATCGTTTAAGTTCCCCAGCTCATCGATAATGTTTATTTTTACCGCATCAGCACCACGGATTACCCTGCCGTCCTGAATATCAGAGCGCGAGATCACCCGCTGGGATGTGACATCGGCAATGAATGTCTCGAAACTATCATCTACGATCTTCTGGGCATACTTTTCTTCATCACTGCTGAGCGGTCGAGCTTCAGAACCCATATCCTTCTTGCTGCCAGACTTTACCACACTTAAATTGTAACCTTCCTTCTCCATCCAGCGGCTGATATCGGAAAATTTCCAAATCACTCCAACACCCGCAGTGAAGGTATCCGGATTGGCATAGATCCTGTCGGCATGGGCGCTCACGTAATAGGCAGCCGAAGTTCCCATATCTCCCATGGAAACAACGACCGGCTTTTTCGATTTTGCATATTCGAGATCACCGATAATCTCCTGCGCAGCAGCTGGCGTACCGCCAGGACTGTTCACCCGCAGTACAATTGCTTCTACCATCGGATCGTCAGCAGCCTGTCGCAACTCTTTTCCTACCACTTCGCTGCCAATGCTGTCCCCATCGGAAACCTCACCAGTCACCATGGTACCTTCCATGCGGATGACCGTTATTCCCATCTGATCACTGTGGGTGTAGTAGAATGCGGCAATCATCATCCCAAATACTACAATGAGCCCAAAGACAAGGATCAAAAACCATTTCAGTCCCACATGGGACTGGGGTTTTGCAGAACCAGAAGGAACGAGGGTGTATGTACCATCCATCTGTTACTCCTTTGTATAGAGGACATCGAACTCAGAAACGAGGTTGCTGCCGCACATATAATATTTCTTTAAATTAAGCCGGATCATCTCGTCTTCAGTATTGATATGCATACCCCCCACAAGCGAGGGTGTGTCTGCGCCACCGACTATGAACGGCAGGTGTATCAGGCGGATCTCATCAACAAGACGGTCATGGAGCATGTGCCAGTTGAGGGTAGGTCCTCCTTCGATCATCAGCTTGTTCACGCCAAATTTTTCCTTAAGTATTTTTAAGAGCAGCGGGAGCTCTACATGTGTTTTACCGGCAACAATCACATGTGCACCTTTCTTTTTTATTGCATCAGTGCGCTCTTTTGGAGCCGCTTCACAGACAGCAATTGCAGTGGGCGCGTCAGTCCCCAGCACGTTTGCATCGAGGGGGATATCTGCCATACTGCAAGGGATTACCCGCAGCGGACTCTTACCCTCAACATAGCGCACTGTGAGAAACGAGTTATCGATGCGGATCGTGTTGGCTCCTACCATGATCGCATCATATTCTGCCCGGGTATTATGGAGCAGCAGCTCGGTCTCATGGGCCATATATTTCATCAGGATCTTGGAAGAGGCGCCCTTTTTTAACGTCAACTTGCCGTCAGCGGTGATCTCCGACATCATCAGTACATGCGGGCGATCGATTGGTGAGGTCATTGCTACTTCAGCTCTCCGGTTACATTGGTCGGGAGATATAATTAAAGTGGTGACAGGACCATTTTTAAAACCTTCGACGATATAGAGCAATTATTAAACGTTTACGTTCCTATGAATTGAGCTATGAATATTACTGCATTCCGCCCAAGGTTCACCAAGTACCTTGAGCCGGTAGCAGAGGTCTTTGTCAGGATCGGCATCACGCCCAACCAGATCTCACTGCTTGCGCTGCTTTCTGGAATTGCGTGCGCTGTCTTGTTCTTTCAGCGGCAGTTCTTTTTAGGTGCTCTTTTTCTGCTGCTTTCTGCAATCTTTGATCTTATTGACGGAAGTGTGGCAAGAAAGACCAATGCCCACACGGATTTTGGAGCTGTCTTTGACTGGATTGTGGACAAATACGTAGATGCTCTCGTACTGCTTGGCGTAGGACTTAGCGGTATTGCGATTGTCAGCCAGTATTTTGCTGTAATCCCATCAGCGGATTTTGCTGTAGTGACATTTGCCATCATCGGCTCTCTGATGAACACGTTCATAAAACCAGTTGTCTATGCAGAGATCGGCTATCACGAAAAAGTGGAGGGAAAGATAGACGATCCGCTTGAAGGTGTGGGTTTTTTTGGCCGTCCTGAAACCATTCTTGTGCTGATTCTTGGCGGCCTATCAGGTTTTATCTGGGCGTCTGTGATCATCATTGCGATCTGTACGAACCTTTCTGCTATCCAGCGGATCATCTATCTTTATAAAACGCTCTCTTAACCTCACCATAATAGAGCTGGTAGAGGTCGTCAGCAAATCTTCCGAGTTTTGGAATGACTGTAAAGAGTCCGTACGCGATCATGACCAGACAGACAAGAGCCAGCAGTTCGGCAATTACATTGTGTGCCCAAAAGAAACTCTCGTACCCCATCTCACCATTGCTTGCAATCTCCGGGTAATAGGGAAACATCTGGGTTGTGTAAGCGATGATGACAAATGCATTTCTTAAAATATTTAAGATATAGATTGTCGGAACAATGATAAGAATGGCATAGCACTTCTGTCTGAGTGTTGTTGGGACTGCCGCTGCTACGCCCAGCATGATCGCAATGCTCTGGATGCCTGTGCATCCTAAAATGATCTCTACCCTGAAACTATTCCGGGCAATGATATTCCAGTCGGTATTGGTCACATTGAACTGTAACAGGTCAAGTATCCAGATCACCTGCCCTACGACAACTGCGATCAGCCAGTCTCCGAGAGCAGGAATGTACTCAAACGGTGCGTAGATGATAAAAGCAACCGCAGCTGCCCGCGACAGGTGCATTACCCTGTCATCATCTGCAAAAAGGTATCTGGCAGTGATCACAAGGAATGGCACAGAAAGTGCAGCAATCACCGGATACATGAAATTATTTTCAGAAAAATACTCCGGTAACTTAAAAAACAGTGCCAGAACAATAAAAATCCAGCCAATAATGGCTGCATATTTCCGATGCCGGCCTGGAATGAGGAACAGTAGAAATCCAAAACAGGATATAAGCACCAGATACTCGATCATTATACAATTATTCACTCCTTACCAAAAAAGGATTCTCAAAGACAAACCTTTCCTTATTGTTTCAAACCTTGTAAATGGACGTTTCGTATTGAATGAGAATTATCCCCGCATCTAAAAAAACCGGCAAAATTCGGTGTCCCTGACAAAAGGATTAATCTTCTTTGCTCACTCATGGAATTGCGATGTTCTGTCCTGAGTGTAAGACGATGATGATCTCTTCCGGGGGTCAGCTCAAATGCCGGAAATGCGGGTATATTCGTAATATCGATGCCAATGACCAGATGAAGACCCGAAAGATGCGCACGGAAAATGAGATCACTATTGTGGATGATGAAGACAATAAAATCAAAACCATGCCCACCATCCAGATAAAATGCCCGAAATGCGAGCACAATCTCGCTTTCTGGTGGCTCCGTCAGTTGCGAGCTGCTGATGAGAGCGAAGTTCGGTTCTTCCGTTGCACGGAATGCGGGCATACATGGCGACAGTATGATTAGGTAACAATCATTCGGCATCTTTTTTTAAGTCATATGCCTTTAGCGCAGATATTTTCCAAAAAAAAAATTGTTTATTCATTTCGATCTTCATGAGTCTCATTCAAATGACAACCTTTTATTGAATATACCCATCACTAATACTGTCAAACCGGGGTGTTTATGGCTGAAGATTTTAGTGTGAAATTTACCGATAAGCAGTATCTGCCGGATCCTTCAGTGAAAAAGAACAGCTGGATAGGAGATTACCAGAAAGCGTACAATGCGTTCATAAAAGATCCTGACAGTTTCTGGGACAAGAACGCATCAGAACTCCACTGGTTCTCCCCCTATTCAAAAGTTAAGGAGTGGAACTTTCCGCACGCACGATGGTTTCCTGACGGTAAGACCAACATTGCCTATAACTGCCTTGACCGTCAGGTGCAAAATGCCCGTCGCAACAAGGTTGCGCTCATCTGGAAAGGTGAAGAGGATACCGAACGGATATACACGTACCGTCAGCTCTACCGCGAAGTAATGCGGATGGCCAACGGGTTAAAGAAACTCGGTGTAGTGAAAGGCGACCGGGTCTGTATCTATATGCCGATGGTGCCCGAGCAGATCATTTCGATGCTCGCCTGCGCACGGATTGGGGCTGTACACAGTGTGGTATTTGGAGGATTTGGGGCTGCAGCACTTCACAGCCGGATCACTGGCGCCGAGGCCAAAGTCGTCATCACTGCCGATGTCACGTTCCGGCGCGGCAAGTCCATTCCGCTCAAACACATCATCGAAGAAGCGATCATCGATGCGCCAAGCGTGGAACATGTGGTTGTACTGAGGCGTGAACTTCACCAGCCTGTAGAGATCCACCGTGAGATGGAAGTGGACTTTTACGATCTGATCAAGGATGTGAGCCCAGACTGCGAAGCTGAAGTTATGGATGCTGAAGATCCGCTCTTTATCCTTTACACGAGCGGATCGACCGGAGCGCCAAAAGGAATTGTGCATACCTGCGGCGGGTATATGGTCGGTGCCTATTATACCACGAAAAATGTTTTTGACATAAAAGACAATGACGTTTACTGGTGCACTGCTGATCCCGGCTGGATCACCGGTCACTCCTATGTGGTCTATGGTCCGCTCATGAACGGAGCGACCATCATCATTACTGAAGGCACTCCGGATTATCCGGATGCAGGCAGCTACTGGCGGATAGTGGAGGATTTCGGTGTAACCATCCTGTACACCGCGCCTACAGCTATACGCATGTTTATGAAAATGGGAGAGGACTGGCCTGACAAAAGCAACTTAAGTTCCCTGCGTATCCTTGGTTCTGTAGGAGAACCGCTCAATCCTGAAGCCTTTGAGTGGTATTACCGCGTGATTGGGAATAACCGCTGCCCGGTTGTGGATACATGGTGGCAGACCGAGACCGGTATGCATATGATCACAACAATGATTGGCGAACCCATGTACCCGGGTTTTGCCGGAAAGCCCATCCCCGGTGTGGTCGCTGATGTGGTCGACAAGGATGGAAAACCCGTTCCTCACGGCACCGGGGGTTTCCTTGTATTAAAAGAACCCTGGCCTTCGATGTTCCGCGCAGTTTTCAAAGACCCGGAACGCTACCAGAAGTACTGGGATACGATTCCCGGCTATTACACTGTCGGGGATCTTGCGGTGAAGAACAAACAGGGTTATATCATGGTGCTCGGCAGATCCGATGACCTGATAGTTGTTGCCGGGCATAATATCGGGACTGCTGAAGTTGAAAGCGCGCTGGTCTCGCACAAAGCAGTTGCAGAAGCAGCAGTCATTGGAAAACCTGACGATGTTAAAGGCAACGTGATCAAAGCATTTGTGATCCTGCGTCTTGGTCATGAGCCATCGGACCGGCTGAAAAATGAAATCCTGTATCATGTCCGTATCACGTTAGGGCCGATTGCCATGCCATCCGAGATTGAATTTGTCACCTCCTTGCCAAAGACCCGTAGCGGCAAGATCATGCGACGGGTGTTAAAAGCAAAAGAGATGGGTATGGACCCGGGCGACATTTCAACAATTGAAGATTGATCTGCCAAATATCATACCCAACTTTTTAAATACTGTTTTATATCATTTATAAATATGAAGGTCAGACCAGAAGATTCCCTCAAGATCGAAAACATTGTTGCCTCAGCCAAGGTAACCGATTATCTGGATCTACCCGACATTGCATCCAGGATCCCGGGCGCAGAATACAACAAGAAGCGTTTCCCGGGAGTTGTTCTCCGGATGCAGGATCCCAAGATCGCAGCGCTTGTCTTTGGTTCGGGAAAAGTGGTATTAACTGGCGCAAAGAGCGTTGACAGCCTGAGTAAAGGTCTTAAGATCCTTGGCGGTCTACTGCGAGATCTTGGAATAGACATTCCAAAGAAACTCGATTACAAGATCCAGAACATTGTCACTTCAGCAGATCTTGCAATTCCAATAAATCTCAATAAGATCGCTGTTGGTTTCAATCTCGAACGGATTGAGTATGAGCCTGAACAGTTCCCCGGTCTTGTATACCGTCTGGATGTCCCAAAAGTTGTCGTGCTCTTGTTTGGATCCGGAAAACTGATAATCACCGGAGGTAAGGAACCTGAGGATGCAAATAAAGCGGTGGTCAAAATAATATCAGACCTTCGCAGTATTGGTCTTTTCTGACCGTTTTTTATCGTTTTAAATTCATCATCGGATTAACTGTCCCCTCATTTATTGGGGTTAAGATTAAAGAATATTATAATATATAAAATGCCCTACCATTGCTCCGCAATACGAGAACGTATATATCAACAATTACATAATTGGATATGGAGATCTTAAGAAAAATAGTTTGGATGTGATGTATGAGAACTGAAAATGTGCAGTATTTCACGGAAAAGGAAGAAGAGTTTGCAAACCTCTTAATCGAGATTGGGACCAAGAGAAATGTAGCAAAGGTGCTGGTATTTCTTGCAAATACTCCTGAAGCCACTTCACGGGCAATTGAGCGGGGAACCGATCTCCGCCAGCCGGAAGTCAGCATTGCGATGCGCTACCTCCTCGAACAGAACTGGATTACCAACCGCGAGAGCAAAGCAGAGAGCAAGGGTCGCCCGGTAAAGATCTACGAGCTGGCTAAGCCTATTCATCAGATTATGGACAGCATCGAGAAAGAGAAGAAGAAAGAGGCGAACAACCAGCTCGCCCTTGTCCATAAATTAAGGGATTATATCAGTTAAGGTATAACCCTGCATCTTTTTTCGCCACCCACAATGACGGTGGTTTTACCAGTAAATCCACAAAAGAGTCCGCTCTCAACAACACCGGGGATGAGGCCAATCGAGGCTTCAAGTTTTTCGGGCTTTGTGATCTTTTTGAATTTTGCATCAATGATGAAATTTCCATTGTCGGTGATGACCGGACCATCTTTTTTTACACCATCACGGAGAATTGGCGTGCAGTCCATGTTCTGTAACTGATTCATGACAGGTTTTATGGCAAAAGGAATGATCTCAACCGGAACCAATCCATCAAGACGGATCACCATCTTCTGTTCATCAACTACAACAATGAACCGGTGCGCAACCGCAGCAACACACTTCTCACGTGTATGCGCAGCTCCCCTGCCTTTGATCAGTCGCAATTGCGGGTCAACCTCATCTGCCCCGTCTATCGCAAGATCGATGACCGGATGATCATC
>JAURZP010000493.1 GCA_030653335.1 Methanoregula sp.
AATAATCATAACACACAATATGGAGGACATTGAGGAAAATTGCAATTATATATTTCTCCAGAAAAATGTCAAAATGCAAATTTCAACAAATACCTTCAGCACCCAAACAAAAATCCAATCTACAGAGTTATCGTTAAACCCTCATTGATTTTTCAATTTTATTTGGATGATAAGATGAGCCGTATGTATTACCCTAAAACTTGTGAATCTAAATAATGACTGGATAAAAATAAAAGGGGCAGAAATGGTAAAAGAAAATAAGAAACGGAATCTTTCCGGAATAATTGCCTCTTTCCGGACGAGTGATCACTGGTCTGTATCTCTCATACGGGATCTTCTCTGGGTCGGAGTCGTGGTAGGAGGGATCGCTCTGGTGCTTTTCCTGATCTGCGGAACATGGCCGGCAGTTGTGGCAATCGAATCAAAAAGCATGGATCCCCATATGCATATCGGGGATCTCGTTCTTGTTGTCCAGAAAGACCGGTTTGGCACGTTCCAGACCTGGCAGGAAGGGTTCGTTTCCAATTACACTAAATTTGATGAGTATGGGGATGTGATCATTTACAAACCAAATGGAATGACAAATGTCACACCGATAATTCACCGGGCCATTCAATACGTGGATGCCGGGCCGGTCTCTGAAGTTAAAGGAAAAAGGCTCATTGTGAATTATACTGCAATCCATTCTGGGTACATGACATGGGGTGATAACAACCCCTCGCCCGATCAATTCAATAACTTCCCAAAGATTGGGATCCCGGAGCCGGTTAAAGACGAATGGATCGTAGGAAAAGCCCTGTTTACCATCCCACTCATCGGGTACCTGCCGCTGAATATTTGGTTCGTTGTGATTGTTGTTGCTATCGTGATGATCCTGCACGAAATTTATCTTCGGTCAAATGAACAGGAAAAAAATCAAAATCCAAAAACCCGGAAGAAGAAAAAGTAATTGGTGTAAATGAGCCAATAGTTTTAATTTAATTTTTTTGAATTGATAAAAACGCATTTTAAAATAATTATCCCGGCATAACCATACTTAAGACAAAAGGATGTTTCCATGATAAATCTGGATTTTAAAAACCCCCGGAACTATCTGATAGCCGGTCTCGTCATTCTTCTCTCGCTCTTTGCGCTCTGGCTCCGCCTCATCCCGATGTTCCACATGGGGAATACCGATATTCTCAACATGGTCGCAATGGATGACCCGCTCTACAACCTCCGCCAGGTCGAACGGATCCTCGCAAACTTCCCGGGCTACGGCTGGTTCGAGGCCATGACCAACTATCCCTATGGAACAAATATATACTGGGGTCCGCTGTTCCCGACTATTATCGCCGTCTGTTGCCTCATCGTCGGTGCCACCACCCGCCCGGAGATTATCGGCATTGGTCTCCTTGTGCCACCATTAATGGCTGCGGTAATCGTTGTACTCATGTATTTCATCGGGAAGGTCTTTGGTGACTGGAAGACCGGACTCCTGGCAGCAGGATTTACCGCAGTCGTATCGGGCCAGTTTTTTACGGTCTCATGGTATGGCTACATCGATCACCACATCGCAGAAGTGCTCTTCTCAACACTGTTCTGCCTGATGTACAGTTATGCGATTGTCTCTGATAAAAATACAAAAATTGATTTTAAGAATTTTGCAAGTTATAAGAAAATCCTTTTTCTCTCGTTACTCGCTGGTATCTGTTATCTTCTCGGTCTTTTTGTAATGCCGACAATGATCCTGTTTGCCCTGATTGTGGGAATATTTACGGTTATCCAGTTTGTCGTTGATGTTTACCGCAACCGGACCAGTGAATATCTCCTGATCATT
>JAURZP010000522.1 GCA_030653335.1 Methanoregula sp.
TTGTTCCCAACCTTGCGGTAGAAATTGTAAAAGGAATTTCCAGTTTTCATCAATTTTCATTCGCTATACCCTCTTCCCACTCTCCTATTTCCTCTCCTTATATAAATATTCACTGCTAAAGTTAGCGCTTATGGGGGATCAGGGAGTCCATTGGGAGGTCTGAACATCTCCTCATGCTCCGGGGGAATATCCAGGGCAGGATTGTGACGGACTGCTGCAAGCACCGTTTCACTCCCGAAAAGAATGGCATCGGGATTCCATTGTGCAGCAAGCGCATAATAGAGTTCAAGGTCCGCCGGAAATCCCGTTATCCGACCATCGAGACTTGTTGCGGTATGGAGAATGACTTTTGGCAGCATACAAAAATTCCTTAGAGATATTTCTCCAGCCAGGGAATTATAAAAACGTGGTGTGCGGTGTGAAACTAACATTCTGCTTTTACCTGCGAAACCAGATTTTTTTTGTGGAGGCCGGTCACCCTCTCCCATTATGACCGCATGCGGTGGGGCGGGGCCGGTGCCGGTTTTGTGCCGAACCCGTTATCAATTGCCGGGACCTGGGGCACTCCAGAAAACAGCATCTATTAAAAGTCAGGGCCAGCTGCAAATGTGGATGGAAGCACCCCCCACCTCCCGTGGTGAAAAGTGGCATCGTGACAGTTTCCAATAAAAAAACTCTAAAGCATAACGACTCAGTACAATGAAGGGAAAGGGGATGAAACAAATCACCAGGGATAATCGTGAATGGTTTCAGGAATGGGCAAACGAATACGATAACACTCTTGGAAAAGTAAAAAGGCACCACAAACTGCTTGATCTGGTTGTCAGGGAATCGGGTGTTAAGAGAAATGACCTTGTCCTCGATATTGGCTGTGGCACAGGACTCCTGTCACTGAAATTCCTCGATAAGGCAGATTGCTCAGTCACGGCAATTGATAGCTCAGCCCAGATGCTTGAGATATTCCGGGAAAAGATTGAAAAATGCAATCTGAACGGGAAAATTCATTGCATACAGATATCAGCAGAGGACATGGTGTTCGAACCCGGGCAGTTTGATATCGTTGCCGCAACGGTTGCCCTGCACCATGTGAAATACAAAGAACCCGTTATTAAAAATATTTACAACTGTCTAAAAGACGGCGGCAGGTTCGTTCTTGGAGAAATGGATATTGATACAACGGGAAAACCGGATGACCCGCAACGATTGGTGAGAATTCTACAATATCTTATCCGGGAATATGAACTTGCGATGAAGGACGGAGGCGTGCAGGCATTTGAAAGGATGTATGATAATGGCAAGAAACATATTCTCAACGATGGCGAATACTGCATCGGAATGGGCCAATGGGAAAAACTCTGCCGGGATGCAGGATTCAAAAACGCAGAAGTCAGCCCGGTGAAGGGGTTTGAATGGTTCAAGGTACTGGTCGCAACAAAATAAAACAGCAAACCTGACCTCTATAAAACAGAATTCACTCCTGCTGCATGCATATGCGGACCCGTCCTCTCTTTGATTGACGAACCCGGGACCCGGTCGGTACCGGACCCGTCGTCAATTGCCGGAACCGGGGGCCCTGAGCAACGCCGGTATTGACGGGTCGACGTGCAAGCGTGTTGGGCGGACCCGGGGCTGGATGTGGAGGGGCCGGGTGTCTATTGCCAAGACCGAGGGCACTGAGAAGAGCGGATAATGAACGGGTCAGCGCGAGAAGCCGGAGAAGACCATGCATTTTTTACCGTGAAAGACCATCATCTTTTATCGGAACCATGACATCAGCTGTGGAGATTAGGGAAGTCCTGCGGAAATGTCTGCCGGAGATCCGGGAAAAATATGGCGTAACGTCAATCGGCATTTTCGGATCCTATGCACGCGGAGAAGCAGCTCCTGCCAGCGATATTGATATCATTGTTGAATTTGATCGCCCGATCGGTTGGGAACTGGTTGATCTGGCTGATTACCTTGAGTCCTGCCTTCATCACAAGGTCGATCTTGTCATACGAAGATCCCTCCACCCGCTCATCCGGGATACGATCCTCGCCGAGGTACAGTACGCATGACCGCCCGATCTCCCGCGTTGTTCCTATCGGAAATTCTCGCCTCGATGGAAAAGATTGAACGTTACATCGCTGGGTTATCGTACGATTGAGTTCATCCTCCGGGAGGAGACGGTCGATGCTGTTGAACGCAACATAGAGAAGATCGGTGAAGCTGCGGCTGCAATCCCCGATGAAGTCAGGAACCGGCACCCCGAAGTGCCCTGGAAAACTATTGTGGGTCTGAGAAACAAAGTTATTCATCACTATTTTGCTGTAGATCACGAAGTTATCTGGCAGATTGTGACGAAGAATATTCCGGAAACCAAGGGAAAGATTGCCGGGATACTCCAGGAATATTCCCGGTGAGCGGTGTTTCATCCCTCTCCCCTTTTGGCCCGATGCGGTGGGCGGGGCCGGGCTGGTACTGATTGGGTGGACCCGGAACCGGATTTAGTACCGGACCCGTCGTCAATTGCTGGTAATGAGGGCACTGAGGATCCTGCCGATATTTATCTTTCCAACCTATAGAGAGACGAACGAATTAATTTTACAGAAAGGGAAAATCTTTGATTATTGATTAAGTAGGAATTAATAGTAGATACTTTCAAAGACAGACAATAGGACTTTAATCATGTCAGAAAAGGGAGAGAAGAAGGGGCAAAGGGAGCATAAACATTCCTCCAGACCTCAGATCTCAGTTAGCGGTAATATTCTTCACTGGGCAGTGACTCGATCCGGTAGAGGTATCGCCGATTTACAAGGTACCTTTCCCAAATTATCGATGTGGCTGAAAGGCGAAAGTCTGACACTTCATGAGGTAGAAAGCCTTGCGAAAGAGACTTCCACACCACTAGGGTTTTTCTTTCTTGAGGAACCTCCACAAGAACGGTTATCCATTCCACACTTCCGAACTTTGAAAAATCAGATCCTGGAACAGCCCCCAAGTCCGGACTTAATCGAGACTATCCAGACAATGGAGCAGCGGCAGAAATGGATGAGTGAAAATCTCGTCGAAAAAGGTCGAAGTCGTCTCAGTTTTATCGGTTCAGCAAGTACCGATGATTCCCCGGAAAGCATAGCAATTGAAATTCGGCATGCATTGGGCCTTAAAGAGATGTGGGCAGCTGAGCAGCCGAATTGGACGAAAGCATTACAAGAGTTACGGAAAAGAATGGAGGATATTGGTATCCTCGTAGTCGTAACTGGAATGGTTGGGACGAATACACGTCGTAAATTGGATGTATATGAGTTTCGGGGTTTTGTCCTCGTGGATGAATATGCACCATTGGTATTTGTAAATAATGCCGATGGAAAAGCGGCACAGATGTTTACTCTGGCGCATGAACTTGCGCATATCTGGTTTGGAAAGAGTGCCATCTTCGATTTAGCGGGACTCCAACCAGCTGATGATGATATCGAAAGGGCGAGTAATCGCGTAGCTGCTGAATTTTTAGTCCCGGAAAAAAAGCTAAAACAATTCTGGCCAGTTGTAAAGAATTCGGCAGAGAAGTATCAGGATATTGCTCGTCATTTCAAGGTAAGTGAGATCGTTGGTGCCTATAGGTTACTCAATCTCGGTCTTATTAACAAAGAAGATTTTGATACGTTTTACCAAGAATCTGAACATGAAAGGCAGGAAAATATTAAAACTCAAGAACGGGGCGGCAATTTTTATGATAACCAACGAGCCGCTATCGGTCGACGTTTCGCAGAAGCGGTTATTATTGCAACACGGGAAGGACGCCTTCTTTACCGGGATGCTTATA
>JAURZP010000531.1 GCA_030653335.1 Methanoregula sp.
AAAAAAATGGGAATTATTCCCCGATTGGCTCCCAGCGGTCGCGGAATTGTTTCTCGATTCCCGGTAAAGTGGTGTATTCCATCTCTTCTAAAGAAAGGCGGTGGGGTTCAAAGGGACCCTGATCGCGTATCATATCGGCAAGTTCATTGCAGCGCGCCCGGACCCGGTCAAACGCGACATCATCGAACATATCCGCAGGGCCGATAAGTTTTCCATTGCAGATCTGGAATCCTAAACATATGCACCGCGGCGGGCCGTCAAATCTTGTCATGTTGGCATCGCAGACACCGACTGGCATGAACGGACCATGATGGGATCCGCGCATCCAGCCGGCAACGATTGTCGGTGTACAGAACGGTTCGATCACTTCTCCAACGGAAGGAAGCCCACTCTGGGCACGGACGATCATCACCGGATCATCCTTTCCTACATACCGTCCGGCAGTGAGGTTTAACTTCTCAGTGCTTGTCGATGCTGCAATGATACCATCCTTTCTGAAGACATATTTGATCACATAGCGTGAACATGCGCCTATGTAGGAGAGGAGGGTATAGGTCTCTTCAGGACATTTGAACGTGATGCGCCGTTTTTTGATGACATCATGGACTTCAAAGATAAAACCTTCATGCATGGCAGGGTCAATGACAAGACCGGACGTGTTGAAGGGATCGGCAAATATTTTGTACAAAAAGAAGTTCCATGCACCGGGTTCAGTTTTATCAGCCATGAATATGAGAACCGGATCAGATCCCCGCTCCTCAAACTCCATCTCGGCAACACCGGGTCCAAGTCCCCTCACATTTCCTGAGAATGCATCGGAGAGCATATCCTGACCTGCCCCATAGAGCTTCATGCTCTTTGCAATTTTTGTGCATTCCATAAAAACTTCCCACGCCAGCCGGTGGACATCTTCATTATCCACACCATGGGTATGCGTCATGATCAGTTCAAGGTCATCACCGCAGTGAGTGACAAAGGAATCGATGAGAAGCCTGCCTCTCTGTTCCTTTAACATCTTTGCCGCTTTTTCCAAAAGTTTCGGGTGTGTGCGGGAGTGGCCGGGAAAACTTCCCACATCCGCTTTTATCACAGAGATCGTTGTTTTTGGCATGAGAGATCACTGTATAGAATCTCTCTTTTGTATAAAAAAATGACGTGGGATTATTTTTTTTTGGCCTTTCTGACAAGAGAGGCTGATCCATACGCGCTGAACGCTTTGAAAAAGACGAGACTTTCCGCATAGGCCATTGACCGGATTGCCTTGTTCGTCTCTTCGTCTACCGAATAGATCTGTTTGAAAAATTCCTTTATGGCCATTTTGCAGTTTCCGTCAAATACCTGTTTGTCCTTTTTTCCGGGATTTAACGGACGGTATTTTCCTAAAGTCCATTCGTGGATCTCCTTGTAGAGAGCAGGTTCGTAGACTTTTAATATATTGAAAACTACGTCCTGCCAGAAGGTCCCGACATTTCCTTTGATGATATCTCCTTTGGGGAAATGCTGGTTGATGAGATCCCGGGGAGTGCCGGTAATCCCGTGCTGGGCGATACCGACATCCAGGTGGTTATCCCGCAATGCTTTTGCAACCGCCTTTGTCTGCGGGATATCGATGGAGAGCTGTTCTACAACATTTCCTGACTCATCGTACACGTGCCCGTGCGTACTTCCGTTCGCTATCGCAAGAACCTGTGGAAATACTCCGTTTTCCTGCAGGGCTTTGATGAATTCAACAGCTTCTTCTGGCTTTGTAAGGATGAGACCCTGCCCGTCTTTTCTGCCGATCTCACCTACCTCAACTTCGAGACCAAACTCTTTTCCTTTCATCCGGTTTTTGATGTAAAGGGCGAGATCTGTTGTAGCAATAATATTTGTTTCAAGTTCTTCCCGGACATTTTTTCCTTCAAAATTAAAGAGATGGGAGGCATCAATGGCAAACGATGTATACCCGGCAGCAATCTGGGCATCGATCAACTGTTTGGTCCCCTCGATCTCTGAAGGGTTTCCCGTCTTTATCGAGATATGATCGGCGTGAAGAGCCCAGATATCAAACTCTGTAGCCTTTGCAGCTTCATTCATCTTTTCTGAGAATGTCTTTGGCGTGAACCCGGTATACCCGCCATTTAAATCACATTCAGACCTCGCAAGTTCCATAAATACCGCAGAATCGGTATCTTTTGCGGCTTTAAAAATTCCCTCAGCAACCGTGGCAATCCGGATATTTGCAGCCATGATAATGGTTTTTTTCCCGGAAATAGCCCCCAGTATTGTTGAACCGGGGATTGGACCAAATGTATTCTTTTGCATAATCTTCAATCCTGTTTAAAGCACTCATCAAGCATAAACTTTTCAATCAGCCGTATCTCTTCTTTGCCCCCTATATAAATGGGGGTGACATCATCGATTCCTTCCGGTTTTATCGTTAAGATATCGACCCTTCCATTGCTGATTGCCCCCCCGGCTTCGAAGATGATCTTTCCCATGGGGTTGGCTTCGTATAGTAATCTGAGTTTTCCCTTTTCCCGACCCTTAAAGCCGGGATAAGTAAACACCCCTCCCTTATGGAGGATCTGGTGGACATCGGCAACAAAACAGCCACTGAACCGGAGTTTATATCCGGAGTGTTCGAGTTTGTCAATCCAGCGTGCGTGAGCAGGGAAGTAATCCCGCCTCAGGGCGCCGGGTGCGTATATCTTCCCTTCCGGAATTTTCAGATCCTTTTGTCGTAAGAAAAATTCACCTGTTTCATCCAGTGCGAATTCATGCACTCCTTTTCCGGTAGTAAATGTCAGGGTTGTCAGCGGACCGTACAGTATATAAAGGGCAGCAATCATTGTTGCGCCCTTTTCCAGCACGTGACCCGGATAGATGCCGATGATCGAACCCGTGCAGAGGTTTACATCAATCAGGGACGATCCATCAAGAGGATCGATAACGATCCCGAAATTGTTTTTTGAATTCTCCACTTCAATGATTTTATGCTGTTCTTCAGTTGCAATATACCGGACAAGCTGTGCCTTTTGTAATCCTGAAATGAACAC
>JAURZP010000539.1 GCA_030653335.1 Methanoregula sp.
AGCAACTGTAGAACCAGTGACATGATATTCGGGAAATTGCAGGGATATCATTGTCGATGAAATACCCTCCCGAAATATGCTGCCGTCAGCAAGAGACAAAAGACCGGCCATCATTAGGGCGAGTGTCGATTTTCCGCTTCCTACATCCCCGCTAACCAGATGCACACCTTCACAAAAAGTGCCTTGTGCAGCCAGTGACCAGTTGCCCCGTATGGCGCGGGCCGCTTTGAGGCGAAGTCTCATACATTGCACCGCCACGATAACGGATAGAAAGGGGTTTTTTCCAGCGCTGCAAAGACCCGGTCAGGGCTACCGCTGAGCGTAATATGGCCGTTTTCCAGAAACAGGAGATGATCTCCCCGCGCGGCAGTCTCCAACTGCTGGGTGCAGCGAATTACATATGGTACTGTGCAGGTTTGTATCACCTGTTCGATCTGAAGGCAGCGTGTCTCGTCAAGATGTGAATCATATTCATCCAGCAACAGAATTTTTGGCCGCTGAACCAGGGCAGATGCGAGCGCGACAAGAATTTTCTCACCTCCAGATAGTTCCGTTATCGTTCGACTGAGAAGATGAGTGATGTTCATAAGCTGCGCAATCGTTTTTACGGCACGATCTGTTTCCACGCATGGCTGATGGGAAAATCGGGTGGCTGACGCGATCTCGTCAGAGACTTGTGAAAAAAGAATATTCTTATCCGGAAATTCGTTTACCCATCCAACATCAGTCTCCCGCGGCGTTTTCCCATCAATCAGGATCACTCCGGCTTCCGGTTCGGAAATACCGGAGCAGAGCCGGAGTAAGGTAGTCTTGCCACCCCCGTTTGGTCCGATGACTGAAGTTATCCCGGGTGGTATCGTGAGCGAATCGATTCCGATATTCCGATAACGGAGCCCGGATAGTTCTATCATGGAAGTCTCTTTGCGATCATATATGCAGCAGACGCTTTGATCACATCTCCCAAAAGGAATGGGAGCATTCCCATTGCCAGTGCAGCAGCAATACCCATGCCGGTCGAATACATGAGCCAGCTAATCCCGCAGGCATAGATGATCAATGTGGCCATGGCCAGTCCAATCACATGGACACGGTCTGCCCTGGTCTCATATGCCAGACCCACGATAAGGGCAGCCGGAATAAAACCGATCAGGTATCCCCCGGTGGGTCCCAACAGGATGCCAATGCCTGCAATCCCGTTGTGAAAGAGCGGCAGTCCCAGCGCGCCCAGCAGGATGTACAGCGTGACAGGGATCACTGAATACCGGTGCATGACTGCGCCAGCGAGAAGGACAAAAAGTGTCTGGAGTGTCAGTGGCACCGGAAAGAACGGAACCGATACCCAGCTGCCCAGTGCAATAAGAGCGATAAATGCCGCAGACAGGGCAATAATTCTGGATCTTTTCATGTCCCCAAACATCGTCAACCATAAAAAATTTAGTGGTTGACGTTAAAAAAATACCGTTTAATCACTGCTGATAACAGTCACCGGCAATCACTCGTTCGAGTCTGCCATTCTCTTTTCTTATGATCAGTGCACCGAACTCATCGATATCCACTGCATCTCCTTCAAAGGTGTTTTTTAGTGTCCGGATCAGCACATGGTTTTCCAGTGTACATGACAGGCTCTTCCATTCCTGCAAAATGGTTTCATACTCCCCTTGTTCTAATAGCAGGTACCGGCTCTCGAACTCTTTTAAGATTCGGGCAAGGAATGCAGACCGATCAACTTCATGGCCAACTTCAGCACTGATCGAAGTGATATCCTTCTGGAGGGCCGGTGTGAAATTGCTGAGGGGAACATTTACGTTCACGCCGATTCCAAGCAGGCAATAATGGACCGTGTCTGCTTCTGCTGCAAGTTCCAAAAGAAGGCCTGCAACTTTTTTGTTGCCAATGAAAATATCATTGGGCCATTTGATCAGGGCTCCGAGTTCGAACTCCCTGCGAATGGACCGGGCAATGGCAATCGAACCTGCCATTGTGATCATAAAAACGTGATCAACGGGAATGCCGGGTTTGAGAATGATGGTGATCCAGATCCCCCCGCCCGGTGAGATCCATGCCCGCCCCATCCTTCCTACTGCCCCGCTCTGTTCTTCGGCAATGATCACGGTTCCATTTAACTTTTCCACATCCCCCTCTAAGCATAGCTTCTTACCGATCACGTTTGTGGAAGGGGTTTTTTCTAAGTAGCGCAACTGTTTTCCAATAAACTGCGTCCGGAGATTTTTGCGAATCTCGTACGGCAGCAGTTTGTCGCTTGTATGGGTAAGCCTGTATCCCTCTTTCTGCGATGAGGTGATTGTATACCCCATCAGGCGCAGCTCTTTTATCTGTTTCCAGACTGCTGAGCGTGTGACTCCCAGTTCGGTGCTGATCGTCTCTCCGGATACCGGTGCAACAGCCCGTTCAAGAATCTCAAGTACTCTGAATGCGGAATCGGGCATGGTACTCACCGTTTGGAATCGCTCTGTTCTGAAGGGAGCGGGCAGGGATCTTTGCCACAGACCTGCTTTATTATCGCAGACTGGTTTTCCATGAGCGTTGCAAGATCGAAGATACCAGTGATATCGACAACGCCGATTGCACCGATTGCATTTCCTTCATTATCCCTGATGGGAGTGACAGTTACGGGAATGCCCTTATACGCACCACTTGAAGGTGTAATTTTTATTGTGCGGTTTGTTGCGATCGCTTCAAGAAGGACAGGACCGTTGTAGTGGCGATCAACAACCTTTCCCTCTTCAACACGTATCCCGTCTTTCTCTAAAGATTTTGCCGTAACAGGAAGACGGTGGATCAGTTCATGGACTGCAATCACGACAGGTTCAAGATCGCCAGCTTCAGCGCTGCAGGACAAGGTATAGCGGTGCAT
>JAURZP010000547.1 GCA_030653335.1 Methanoregula sp.
CCGGGCCAGCACGAGGCCGGCCATCACAACAAACAACGACCAGAAGACTCTCTTCACCTGCTCATTCTTCCCGAACGCTTCAATCACAATGTCCATGTCAGCATGCAGCCCCCGCTGGATAAGCTTCGGCAGAAATACGAAGAGCGGCAGGAACAAAACCGCAGCACCGATGAACGCAAGAGTGATCTCTGCCCGGCCCGCAAGGAAGATCCCAACCGGGACCGCAAACACACCGGCCAGCATAGAGGCCATCCCGACCTCGCCAAACCAGAAGTAATGCCGCTTATCGGCATAGTTCAACCGCTCTGCATCTGTCAGCGCGGAGAGATCAAAGATGCCAAGCGTGTTCAGCTTCCCGTACCAAACCGCATGTGTCTCTTCCGGGTCCGCAACAAGACCAAGGAAAAGCACCGCGATCGGTACAATGAGAAGAAGAAGGGGAAGGTGAGCCAGCACTAGGACAATCCCGAGCAGGCACCCGGTCCCACAGATGGCGGCCCGGGTCTGCACCTCATTCTCGAACATCAGCACTCTCCGCAATCGCGATCTCGAACACCGGACTCGTGTACCCGCCATTCTCCGGGCTGAAATCCCGGACCCGGCCCATCTGGGCAAACTTGTGGCGACCGGTCCGGATCTGGACCGTATGGATACCGGGCGCACGCGGGTAAACCCGGCGGCCATCAATGTCGTGCATCTCCTCATACGGCGGGATGTCGAACCAGTCCGGCCAGAACCGGACGCCACGCGGGATATCCGTACCCCGGCGCAGGTCCTGCAACCGCAAGGGCGCGAGGTTGTCATAGATAACATCGATAATCAGGTTCTCATCGCCCTGCTCCGGGTGCAGGTCCAGTTCATAGAAGATGGGATTGCGCCGCACTTCATCCCGGGTGAGGGGCTTATCCACCGTGAACGGTTCAAGCCCGCCGAACTTTCCCCGGTACAGACCGGTCACCGTTGCGACCGGCTGCCGTGCAACTTCAGGTTCCATGATAGTTATCCTTGTGACTTTCGTGTTCCGCCCGGAGTTTCTTGAACTCCTCGACAATCTCATCATATTTGCCGATCTTCTGATGGATCGTAAACAGGACGGGATAGATCGGAAGCACAGCTCCTAACAGAATCCCTAACGTTTCAATGTCCATAATGTTCCTCCGCACAAAGACGAGAGGACCAAAAAGAGAGGGGACTCAAAGGGTCTTCTCCCCTCCGGGTCTTATCGTCGGGCGATTCTAGGCGAGTGCCGTTACGGTGTCCGCCCAGGTCTCGACACGGGTCCGGATGGCTTCATCCGAATAGGATGTCAGGGTCACCCGGTTGCGGCTGAAGTTCACCATGTACAGTTCGCCGTTCGGGTCATGGCACTTGAGAGTTGCGCTGAACGTCTCGTTATCAGTGTCGCGGAACGGAGTACCGCCATGGGCAGTTGAGAGGGCCGTGTTGGCGAGAATCGCTGCGGCTCCTGCATTGAACCCTGCAATGGTGGTGAACTTGTCCGACAGGTTGCCGACAGTATTTGCTTCGGCGTCCTGGAAGACGATCTTCGCAGTGTACCCTTCCTTGGTCTTTTCAACCGGGTCGTGGGTCACCCCGGCGGTCATATACGATACACACGCAAACGGGTTACCGGTGATAACCGACTGGATGATGGTGTTGAACGCTGCAACATCTGCAATCGGTTCCGCGAGTTCGCGGATTGCGCTCTTGGTCTGTGAGTTCTGTACGAAATCTGCCATAAGTTTTTCCAATTCCTGCCATCATTGTGGCATCACGCCCCGGGCCCTCGGGCTATATTCATATTTTCCTGACGGCGATTTATGCGTGACTTGTTGATGAGCGATAGGGTTGGGGGGGATGGCGGGAAATTTTAGGCAGGTGGATTGGGACATATATTTTGCAGGAGGGAAAAGAAAATTTGTCCCTATTCCCATCTGGTAAGTGGTGGGAAAGCAACCGTAGCCAAGATGTTTGTGAACAATTCCAACGGACAGCGTGGGCTCGTCTGCCAGTATGATGTCGTCTGTTTCGATGAAGTATCGGGCATCAGTTTTGATCAGAAAGACGGCGTCAACATCATGAAAGGTTACATGGAGAGCGGGGAATTCAGCCGCGGAAAAGAGAGTATTCGTGCGGAAGGTGGCATTGTCATGCTCGGAAACTTCGAAGTTGATGTTGAGCACCAGCAGCGGATAGGGCATCTCTTCGGACCCCTGCCCCCGGAAATACGCGATGACTCTGCCTTTATGGACCGGATTCATAGCTACATCCCCGGTTGGGATTATCCGAAGATCCACCCGAACATGATGACTTCTCATTATGGTCTTGTCAGTGACTTTTTGAGCGAGAGCTGGCGGCAGTTGAGAAACGAAAGCCGCCTGCCAAAGGTTGTAGATCGGCTCTCACTCGGAGATGCACTCAGCGGTCGAGACCGGAGAGCGACCATGAAAACGGTTGATGGTCTCCTTAAACTCATGTACCCCTCCGGGGAAATGCAGATTTCCGATGAGGACCTGGAATGGGCGGTACGGATTGCCCTCGAATGCCGCAGGAGAGTGAAGGAGCAGCAGAAACGGATCGGTTCCGCTGAGTTCCGCAATACCATGTTCAGCTATCGCATTGGTGACGATGGAATCGAACAGTATGTTTCCACACCGGAACTCCACAGCGAAAACACCGTAAGTCCGGAACCATTGCCCCCGGGGCAAATCTGGGCTATTGGACCCGGAGAAGAAAACGAAGGTAACGGACTTTACAAGATCGAAGTAACAGCAACACCTGGATCATCCATCCGGCTCATCAATGTCAAAGCCCCTTCGGGACTTCGCGAGAGTATTCGTGCTGCTGAGCAGGTTCTCTATACGCAGAGCAAGGGATTGATAGGTGACCATGACCCGAAATCAAACGAATTTGCAGTTCAGATCCGAGCGCTGAGTCCGGTGAGTGGGGCATCGTGCCTTGGCATACCGATCCTTCTTGCAATTTGTTCAGCGGCATTGCGCAAAAACCTGAAGGGAGGTTTTGTCATTGTCGGTGGGATGAGTGTGGGGGGAACACTGGAGCCGGTCTACAATGCTCTTGACATGGCAGAACTTGCTGCGGAAAAGGGAGCCTCAACAATTGTCTTGCCGGTATCAAGCCGAAAACAGATGAATGAAATGTCGGATGATCTGGCGGCACGATTGACAGTGGTTTATTATACGGATCCGAGAGATGCGCTATTGAAAGTGTTAGGAGAGTAAATTTCACAAATTTTTTTATCGGTTTCTGATTAATTGTACTGAAAAAAATTATTTCTTCCCTGAATAATCAGCCATCGTCCGCTGGGTCGGGTTCGCCCATTCCTGCAATTTCGCGGCGATTGCCTGCCGGGTCTTCGGGTATTCCTTGAATTTTTCTGTCGCACGGTACTTCCCATCTTTGAATTCAAGATACCCGGCCAGCTCGGTTCTCATAAGGACATCCATCTCCGGTTTTATCTTATCGATGAGTGACTGACGGGCATTAGCCGTAGTTAATTCAAAAAGTCGCTCAAGCCCATCCTCGCAGATTTGCATCGGTGTTTTGCCCTGGGATTTTGTATCGAAGAGTTGAAGAACGATATCGATGAGCCCGCGCCGGATCTCAAAGTGCTTCATCTCCGGGACAAGACTGAATGGGATCTCGGGAAGCCTTTTCATACTCTGTCCTCTCATCGTCGTCAATGCTGTTCGAAGAGAGGCATCCTGAATGAACTGTTCCTGTTTAACGTCGAATGAGTCTTTGACTACGATCTGGCAATGACCGGCATCATTGTTGGAAGTGAGACGACTACTCATAGTGTCCGGCACGGTAGGATATGCTTTGCACCCGTATTGAGAAAGGCTCCGGGGATCAATGTTCTTACCAGCATCAAGCTGTCCTTTTTTCGACTCGTCGTTACAGGTAAGCTCGACAACCAGCCAGCCGTTTGGACCGCACGCAAAAATATCCGGAGTTCTCTGTTTTCCCGTGTCTCGTTCGGATAGGGGGGATTCGACGCGGTAATTCGTATAACCGGATGCAAAAAAGGGGCCGGTGAAATTGACTCGTACCTGTTTATGAAAAAGTTGTATAGTGTTTCGCCAAAGCACGATGCGATTATCGGTATCAGCCAAACATCTCAACCCCGTCGAAAAAGATTGAAGTTTTGCCCGCATTATCCTCACCCTGTACGGTAGCGATCCGCGGTGCTGCATTCACGCATCCTTTGCCCGGCACCGTGAGGTATGCATAGTTCGGCCCGACGTCCATGAAAACCCGATCCCACGTATGGAGATCCACCCCACGGAACCGTTTGAAATCTGGCTCCGATTCTGTCTCTACGAGCCAGAGATTCATTGTACTTTTCCCCATCGATACGGCCTGTGCAAATGCATTGAGATCGATGTTCTGGGTAAAGTCGAGCTCGAATGCACCCATCGTATGATCCCGGATCTTTGTCGCTTCTAAAATTGCGTCCTCGTATCTGTTTGCCATATCGGAGATGGATAGCATAACATCATCGACATCCATCGCTTTGTTGATTGTCACTTTTCCTGTGCTGTACCATTCAGCCGATATCGTAACAGACCCCCCGCAGATCTTTTGCCAACGGGTGCTGTAGATCGCAAATTTTTCTTTGGCTACTCTAAGCACATCTCCAAGCCCCTCGATCTGACTTGTTGCTCCGTACCACGCCTTCAGGCTGAAATTCCCGGCATTTTCTTCGGGGGTAAGCCCATCGTAAAATTTCAGCCCTATACCCTTTTCTTTCCACGATTCTACAGATCCAAAATGCATTAATTGGTTTCGGGATAACCAGCAGCGGTCAAGTCCGTTGATACTTTCGATCCACTTGGACACAACAGCATCCGATTCACTCGCATCGAGAAGACTATAGAGAATCCAGACCCGTTTCCTTGTTGAATCGAGGAAGAACGATCCTGGAGAATGACCCCCTTCATTCATATGCCAATGGTCAGCGTCCAGTTTTTTCCAGTGACCATATTCCTTGGGACAGTGAATAGCGCTAAGGCCGAGGTTGCTTTCAATAAGGTATGCTTTAAGCTGCTTCGAATAGGTAGCACCAAAATGTGACAATGATTCGACATTATCCTCGAATCCTGCCTGAAACAAATGTTTCATTTCCACAAAGGTCTTGATAAGGGGCATACGGAGACTCTCACACAGAATTCAAACGGGTTTAATTTTATTTAATAATACTTTCACAATCTGATCCTTAAATATTCTCTCGATAATACTAAAAATGCCTGATGTTTAGGGCAGTTCGCTCTTAAATGAATTCAATAAAATTTCCCCGGCACCACCCACAATGCCCCGATCTGGGCAAATGCTTCCTCGAACCGTTTAGCTTGCGTCCCAACATAGAACAGCGCCGGTGAAAATGTCGGTCCGGGTCCATCATCCCCGAAAGGACCGACAAACCGGATCCTCGCGGAAGGAAAATACACCCGACACGATATCGCTGTCAGCGTCTTCCATGCAGCGGTCTCGGTCGCCGACTTCCACAACACAATCGCCTCAGTAGTCCGGCCAGCGGACCACTCCAGGTAAAGTTTCGAGAACCATCGCTCCACATCATGACCAAAAGGGGGATTGAGAAAAACCCGCCCCTCCCACGGCTGCACAAGCCCGTTCTCCAGAGCGATCCTCGCTGCCGGCACGTTCGGGATCTCCCGGCTGTTGCTGCACGGATCCAGAACGATCGCACCCATGCAGGCGATCACCGCATCGAGGATATACTGCGGCGTGTAATGCTCCGTGCTCTCGTGCGAGAGCAGGGCCGGAGGGACCGCCATATCAGCCTCTTGAAAATATCAGATCTGTTTGAGAAACATCTGTGAAACCACACGATTGGGCTTTCCTGAAGACAGGGATCCGGGACCGGGACGAAGAAATCACACATAATATTAAAAAGCATATTTACATCAGCCACTCAATATCTGTCATTCATCTGATCAGGATCCTCTGACTCCCGGTTGATGACAAGCACGAGCATGACAATGACGACAACAACAAACAGGAACATGACAACAATCGGCATATTTGTCAGCAGTGTGCAAAAGGAATTGAATGAAGAGAGGGAAGCAATCCGTGATTATATTAAAACGGATCCATTGTTCAGGATTTACTTCGAACCATTTCTTTTCGAACATATACCAGCAACTGATTGTGAACCTGAAGAATTATATCTGAGCGAAGTCGATGGATGCTCCATATACCTGGGAATTTTTGGTAACGAATATGGTCCGGAGAACAAACAGGGCATTTCTCCTATCGAACGTGAATTCGAACGGGCAACAGAGAAAAGCAAACACCGATTAATTTTCCTGAAGGGAAAGGATGACGGCAAACGCCATCCGAAGATGCAGAGCCTGATCAGCCGGGCAACACCCCATGTTGTGAGACGACGTTTCACAACAATTGATGAATTGAAAAAAGAGTTGTATGCTGCATTGGTCAAGTTCCTGTGTGACAGTAAAATTATCCCCTGCGCACCATTCGACGAATCCGCCTGTCCCGGAGCGACGTTAAATGATATCTCCGATGAGAAAGTCGCATGGTTTATTCCCGTAGCAAAAAAAGAAAGAGGCTTTCCTCTTAATCCCGGAACCCCGACCGAGCAGGTATTGAAACATCTTGATTTATTGGAGGCGGCCCAACCCACCAATGCGGCGATTCTCCTGTTCGGAGTTAAACCCCAGAAGTTCATGCCGACCGCAGAGATCAAATGTATGCACTATCATGGAACGGTGGTCGCAAAGCCGATACCCTCTCATCAGATATTTACCGGAACGCTTTTTGATCAGGTGGACCAGGCCACAGATTTTATTCTCTCAAAAATCAATCGCACTGTACCTCCCCGTGATTCAGCACCGGTCAGTGAAACAAAATACGAGATACCCAAAGAAGTGATTCAGGAAGCAGTTGTCAATGCAGTTGCTCACCGGGATTATACCTCGGCTGCAAGCGTGCAGGTGAGTGTTTTTTCAGATCGGATTGAAGTACGGAACCCGGGCAGCCTTCCTTCGGACCTCACATTCGAAGACCTGAAAATCGAACACAACTCCCGGCCACGCAATCACCGTATCGCTCTTCCTCTTTACTTCACACACTATATCGAGAAAATCGGATATGGAACAATCCAGATGACAACCGGGTGTAGAGACGCAGGGCTTCCGGAACCCGAATTTTCCCAGAGCGGCAGAGAATTTGTTGTCACCCTCTGGAGAGACTGGCTAACTGATGCGGTGGTGAAAGACTTAGGGATCAATGCCCGACAAAAAATCGCCATAAAAATCGTGAAGGAGACGAGTCGTGTGAATAGTACTGATTATTCCACCCTCGCGAAAATCTCACGGCAGACCGCATTCCGTGACTTGAACGATCTTGTTCGTAAAGGTGTCCTCGAAAAGCAGGGAGTAACCGGAAAGGGTACGTATTACACGTTACGCAAACGACTCATAAAGGTAACAT
>JAURZP010000549.1 GCA_030653335.1 Methanoregula sp.
AGGAATACTTTAAAACAGTGGGCCCGCTGAGATTCGAACTCAGGACCTCCGCCGTGTGAAGGCGACGTCATAGCCAACTAGACCACGAGCCCGATGCATCGACCGGGAATTGAACCCGGGCTATAGGCTTGGAAGGCCTAAGTCATACCACTAGACCATCGATGCACTGTGCTCTACAATTTTGGTGGGGAGCTGTATTAATAATTGTCACTGTTTTTTTTGTATATACTTACTTGGATGTCAATTTATTACTTGTTCAGTGTATGCACGCAGACTTTTTTTTAGCGGTAATATGTCCGTACACAATCCATGCGACACATGTTTTTTTAAAAAGGTGATTACCTTCTGGCAGAATGGTGGGATGGTAAACGGTCAGGTAGTACCGACGCACCAATGATAAGCACAGGTCCAATGATCAGCCCTGCCAAGAATACCAGTCCGAGTATACCAATTATAAGAAGAAACGCCCGGTTTTGCATTGTTCTTACATGCGATTCCCGTCCTATTCGCAGAGCCCAGATGCCCAGCACCATAGGAACAATCGCAAAGACAAGAGTGAGAGCAACAGAAGAAGATGGTCCGGTAACCGCCAACGCCCGCACCATCTGTACCAGCGTTATCGCAGCACCCCCAATATAGCATAAGCCAGCGAGATTTGCAAGCCAAGAGGAATATGTGAGGTGCGAACCCTTGTGCTTCTCGCGCCGGGAGATCACAAAAAACCCGAGAATCACCACCGCAAGAAATGGCGTGAGAATCGTTATGATTGATTGCCCTTCCCAGACATGCACAGATATCACATTGAGAGGAATGAGCACCCATTCCGATGGAGTGAACTTTTCAGCGTATCCTGTTGCAATGCTGTAACGGGTTTCATTTGCCGGACTGACAACCGCCAGATAATAAATTCCCGGTGCCGTGATCTCCTTTGAGTAGGATGCGACCTTAAAAACCGCTGCCGAACTGAGTGGCTCGTATTCTGCTTTTTGAGGGTTTTGTCCCCTTATGATCTCGGTTATGTATCCTTGCGGGACGCTGAAATATGGGGGTAGTCCTTCAAGTGACGAGGCATTTTTCGGGCTCATCACGATAATATCGGGGATAGGGGTATTGTATCCGGGTGTCATGAGCGAGATGACAAGGTGATCGCCAGTGGTCATGCGAAGCTGGTACCAGTCTACCTCCCCCACTTTGTGCAGGTGTCCGTATATAATGTAAGACTGGGTTGGTTTTTCAACGGGAAACGCAGTACTGATATCAGAATTACCGTCAACGCTGACCGGCACCTGGGCATTCACCGGAAGAGCGAAACACAGGATCAGAACGAGCAATACGGCTGGATGCCATCGCAGATTCATTGCATCAGCATCGTCTGTGACATTATATTAGATCTTGCAGGTCCCAAGCGGAGATGAAAAGAGATAGAGAGCAACGGGTAGCAGATGCCGGTCACTGGTTTTGGTGTGAAAATCAGAGGAACTCATCGCTCCTGTGCAAAATGGGTGTGTCTTTCATCGAGTGTTTGATCTCCAAGGCCCGGTCAAAGTAGAATTTTGACTCATCGTCTCTTCCCATCTCCTTGTGGCAGATTCCCAGGTGTTTCCAGGCCTCCATATTATTGGGTAAGATGTTTACAACCATCCGGAATGTCTGGATCGCAGAGTCAAGATATTTGTTGTCCATATTCAGCACGCCAATTAATTCGAGCGTTTCTCCGAGGTTGAAAAGAAATTCAGTGTTGTCCGGTACAAGATCCACGGCCCGCAAATGTGATTTGAGTGCTGATGTATAATCACCTGTTTCACGATAACAGATACCGCGGTCGTTCCAGGCGTACGGGAGTTTTTCATCGATTGCCAGTGCCTGGTCAAAGGCTTCAACAGCTGCAGTATATTTCCCTTCCTTTAAATACAGGTGTACTCCCTCTTTATAGTGTGTCAGGGCCCTGCCCAACATCTTTTTGAGGGACCCGTCCACTGGAGGCAGGATGACGGGATTCTCATCACCACAAGATTGTTCCGATTCATCAACCGGCGCTGAATGAATGGTGATATCTTCAAACGTTGCAGTCACATCGCGCACCGAGCTGATAGCAGCGATGAATTCTCCGCGACCGTCATAGATGGGTTTTGCCTTTGCCCAGATGGTCCAGCCACTTCCATTCTTTTTCTGTCCGCGTGTCACTGCAACGACCATACCTTTTGCAACCCGGCTGACCAGCATGTACTCCAACCGCTTGATCTCATCATCCGGTTCAAAGAGCAGATCCACAAGCATCTTTTTACGGACTCCAAAGAACGGCTCTGCGTGTGCGAGTTCCCCCTTGCCCATGATGAAACTTGCGGGAACTCCGGTTAGTTTCTCCATAGAATTGTTCCAGGCCATCACTTTTCCATCACAGTCTATGGCAAAGCTGGGGTCTGATGAAAAGTTGATAATATCAGAAATGATCCGCTGGGTTGTACCAAGTGAGCGTCCGATATAATTCTGCTCAACTGCCTGCTTGACAATAGCAACAAGTTCGCGGAACTGCATCCGCGGCGATTCTCCTTTTTTTAAAAAAAAGTTTGCACCATTGTTGAGTGCATCGATGGCTGCCTGTTCGTGCCCTACTGCTGTAAAGATGATGATTGGAGTAGCATTGCCTTTCGAGCGCAGGATCTTTAAAAATTCGATGCCATCGATATCAGGCATATGGTAATCAACGATGATGGCATCGAACGTTTTACCCTTCAGGACATTGAGCCCCTCTTGTGCAGACAGTACCGTATGAACAGTCATCTCCTTTGACTGTTCTGAGACGAGTTTGATAATTTCCAGTAGGCTGGATTCGTCATCAATGAGAAGTACTGAGAGCAATGAATATCCTCCCCATGATTAAAATAAGTCCCTGATGATATAAATTAAACCGTTCTTTTTAGTGTTATAAAATAACTGTAGAAACGTCCGGCTATCAAACGGAACTTGGAATGCGGCAATGAAAAAAGGGGATGTTTTTAATATCCCCGCATCTCGGCTTCGACTTTTTCGAGATTGGCGATCCGCTTTTCGAGTGGCGGGTGTGTGGATAAGAGTTCCATAAAGGATTTGCCTGAAATGGCTGGGATGATAAAGAATGCATTTGCGCTCTCGATCTTTGCCTTGAATTCAGGTGGGACCGAGTCCATCCGGCCGCTGATCTTACTGAGCGCTGAGATCAGCGCTCTGGGATTTTTCGTGATGAGCGAGCTGCCGCGATCTGCTGCGAACTCGCGGTAACGTGAAAGTGCAAGGATGAGCAGCGTACTGATCGCATACACAACGATCGAAACTACCCAGATGATTATCCAACTGCCCCCTTCGCGATCACGCCCCCCAAACATTGCAGAGAAGAAGAAACTCTGCATAATCATCGAAGCGATCATCGCAATAAAACTGGCCAGGGTCATGGTCAGGATATCGCGATTCTTTACATGGGCGAGCTCATGCGCAAGCACAGCCTCGAGTTCATCCCGCGTGAGCAACCGCATGATCGAATCCGTGCAGGCAACTACTGCATGCTTTGGACTCCTGCCAGTGGCAAATGCGTTTGGCACCGGACTTTGCATGATGGCAATCTTTGGCTTTGGGAGATCTGCTTCCTTGCAGAGTTTTTCCACAGTCCGGTGGAGTTCAGGATATTCATCCTCTTCAATGATACGTGCCCCGGTTGACCAGAGCACCAGTTTATCAGAAAAGAAGTATTGGACTGATCCCATACCAACTGCCAGAATGACAAATAACCAGATGCTGGCACTTGGGAATATGAACATGAGAATCGCCATGAACGCAATGTATAGCAATAATAATAGCAGGCCTGTCAGCCAGACCCGTGAGGTTAGACCCCAGTCACGTTTCCATTCCATAATTAGTACATTTTCGATGGGAGCGCTCTTAAAGTATTCGACGATTGCAAAAAAACGGCCCGATTCTGAACTGCTTTTCTGCATTCATGATAACTGTGGAGTAGAGTGAGATAAGGAGGCCCTTAAAACAGTGATGCCTGGCATAACAACCCCACAAACCAAAAAATCAATAACACAAGCTTATATTTTGTAACATCTGAAAGGTACGCATGGCGGAAGTCGATCCCGAAGCGCTGGCTGATGTGGCATATGGCATCTTCGAGCACCTCTTAAACAGGAGCCTCCAGACACAGGATAAATATCTTTATGCGCTTGTCGAAGGGGGTATTGACTTCAAACCGGATCTTACGGAGATATTTTTAAAGTTCTCGGAAGAATACCCGCAACTGGCTGAGGTAATGCTCTCCCGCTTTTCTAGTCTTGACACCATATACCAGCAGCTCTGTGACGGTGAAGGAGTGGTTCCTACAAAAACTACGCAGATGTACTGGATTGTTCAGGATGCACCGGGAAGTGCGCCTGAAGCAATCGAAGATGAGAATGCAGGCAAGTGGCTAATCTTCCAGGAACCGGATCTGGTAGATGCTGTCTGGAAAAAAGTGCGCGATGCAACAGTAGCCCTCGAACTGGGCATCTCTGCAAAGGTGAGCACTTCAAAACCAAACCCGGACTCGCGCGATAACCGCAGGGTAGTCTACATATATACAAAAGACTGGGCTGACGAAGCAGATGTTCTGCGGGTGCGCAAGAAACTGCGCGAGCTGGGGTTTGTTGACCGGATTGGCTACAAGCGCAACATCGAGACATTTGCGGGAGAGTACGCAAAGAAAGGAAAACGCGTCACGTATTACACCGCATAATCCGGACCTGAAAATACACAATGTCTGTTCATCAAATGTGCATGAAAGTCTTGGTGACTTTTATATCTGTTTTTATAATTTTTTAGTTTTCGTTAAGAAAACCAAAAAAGAGAGAAAAAATATTGAAAAATCAATTACGCTTTTCGCTCTTTGTTCTTGGGCCGCAGGTTCTGGTAACCGCACTTGCGGCAGCTGGTTGCGCGGATTGCATTGCGGGCGTTGCAATGCATACATATCTTTACGTTGAGTAACCGGGCTTCGGCTTCAGGGAATTTTGCCATTGAAATACACTCCTGTATGCCCTTATAACAAAGCTGTAAGACATATTAACCATTTGCGTTATTGAATGCCGGATTGGATTTTTTAAGATACCAGTCGCGGAATTTTGCCAGAGCAAGAGCACGGTGTGAGATAATGCTCTTTTCTTCAAGGGACATCTCTGCAAGAGTCCTCCCGTCGATGTCAACTATCGGATCGTAACCAAACCCGTTATTGCCCCGCGGAGAGGCAGTCACATTGCCATTTATTGTTCCGGTGAATACATGAATACCGTATTCATCTGCAAATGCGATAGCAGTGGTGAAGTGTGCACCCCGGTTTTTCACACCGTCCATAAGTTTCAGGATGCCGGTATTGCCGATCGTGTGCAGGACATATGCCGCATATGGACCGGGAAAACCGTTAAGGGCATCGATGGAAAAACCGGTATCGTCCACAATAAGTGGTGTGCGGAGACGTTCATAGGCATATAGCGCCTTACCTCTTGCAATCTCACCCACATCATCGGAGCGGTGCTCCGGGA
>JAURZP010000554.1 GCA_030653335.1 Methanoregula sp.
TGACATGTACCGGCCAAATTAGTGCTTCACTGGAATCGAATTGTTCTTTAATACATGGGAAAAACCGGGATATGCCATACTTTTAATACCTTGCCAAAAATATTGAGTTACATTCAGCATTGACCATGCCAGAAAAATTATGGCAGGACAATAAAATGCTTAAAAAACCGGTCTCCGGATGACAAAAATTTCAAGCCTGAACTGTAAAAAAAACGTTGATATTTCCTGAATGATTACAAGGATGCTTATGACGTATACCATAACCCTGATCACAACAGATGAGAACGAGCGCCTGATGGAACTCTATCTCCCAAAAGTCCTCTACGAGATCAAATCTGAAATTTATGGGTGCTGCATCAAACTGCTCTCCAATGATCATACCGTTAAGGAAACCTGGCAGGATAATTTCTACCCGATGTCACAGAATGTCCGGTCGCACGGTCGCCTTTTTGTATTCAAAGATCCCTCATGTGGACCAGACACAGTTTTTTTCGATCCGCATTCGAGATCAGCATACCTGATCAATTTCAATTATTATGGCTGGATAAAATCCATCGCACTCAGTCTTGCAGGGGACATATTAGAAGATGAACACAACATCTATTCAGTGCATGGCGCCTGCATGGATATTGACGGAAAAGGTCTCTGCCTTATAGGAAATTCCGGCGCTGGCAAAACAACCCAGACCTATGGACTCTTAAAAGATCCACATACCCGCATTGTATCAGATGACTGGTTCTTTTCACGGGTATATGGGCCGGACATCCTTGCCTATGGGTCGGAAAAAAACTTCTACATACGAAAGGATCTCGCAACAGTCTGGAAGGAATATGACGGGCTTGTTCCGGAAGGTGATTTTGATAAGGAAGGAAGAGCAGTTGCAGATCTCCGGTGGGTGATTGGAAAAGGCAGGATCCTTCCTATGACTACTTTAAAAATGATGATAATATTAAAACGGGATCCAAAGGATAAAAACGAAGCCCGCTCACTGCTCCCCGAAGAAGGTCTCTTACTCTTTGAGGAAAATAACTACTTCAACCCCCATCTCCTCGTCAATAATCCCTATAAAAAACATATCCGTAAGCGGTATATTACAAATCTCTTAGAAAGGACTACAGTATACCTTGTAAATACCATCAATACGCCCCAGGAAACCCAGAGACTGATACGCTCACTCTCAAACGTTCCACAGAGTTCCTGATAAAAATCTCTGCACAGGTCAAACTTTTTTTTGCAGCATAGGAAAAACAACTGGTATACACTGCAAGGCGTACCCCTTTTTACGGGCATTACTATTTAACCTTTCGTTTCACATTCCACACATATTGGCAGCATAAGCGGAACCTTATGGGTGAGCGCAGAACGCGAGCCAGACTAAAAAAAGGGGGAATCATGACAACGAAATGGGTGTATGCCTTTAATGAAGGCGATGGAAAAAACAAAAAACTTCTGGGAGGAAAGGGGGCAAACCTTTGCGAGATGACGCAGATCGGGCTGAGGGTCCCTCCCGGCTTTGTTATCACAACTGAAGCATGTCTCGCAGTTGTAAATGATCCAAAAAAAGAACTTCCAAAAGGAATGATGGGGCAGGTGCATACCCATCTTTTGGAAGTGGAACGGAAAAGCAACCGGGTCTTTGGCGGGCGCAATAATCCTCTCCTGATCTCGGTCCGTTCGGGTTCTGCCATGTCCATGCCGGGCATGATGGATACCATCCTCAACCTCGGTCTCAATGCTGAAACGCTCCAGGGTTTGATCGCCCAGACCGGAAATGAACGGTTCTGTTACGATGCTTACAGGCGCTTCATCCAGCTTTTCGGAAAGGTGGCGCTCGGCGTTCCGGAAGCGGAGTTCGATACTGAGTTTGAGGCAATCAAGTCAAAGGCCGGCGCAAAACATGATGTGGATCTATCAGCCAATGATCTTGCCGAGATATCCAAACAATTCTTAAACGTAGTCCAGCGTAACACCGGTAAACCTTTCCCGGCAGACCCCAGAGAACAGCTGGAGATCGCCATCAAAGCAGTTTTCGATTCATGGGGTGGCAAACGAGCGGTGGACTACCGGCGGGAATTCAAGATCACGCCGGATATGGCAAACGGCACAGCAGTCAACGTCATGCAGATGGTCTTTGGCAACATGGGTAACGATTCAGCTACCGGCGTTGGTTTCACCCGCGATCCAGGCACTGGCGAAAATATCATGTTCGGCGAGTATCTGGTAAATGCACAGGGAGAAGATGTAGTAGCCGGTATCCGCACGCCAAAACCGGTTGCCGCAATGGCTGACGAGATGCCGGGCCTGTACCGTGAACTGGTAGAACTGCGCAACAAACTCGAAGTTCATTACAAGGAGATTCAGGACTTTGAATTCACCATTGAAAAAGGAACCCTCTACTGCCTCCAGACAAGAAATGGCAAGATGAATGCCCATGCCCTTGTCCGCACATCAGTGGAGATGGTAAAAGAAGGACTTATCGATATACGCCAGGCACTCCTGCGCATCCAGCCGGATATGCTTGAGCAGATGCTCTTCCCACGGCTGGATCCAAAGGTTACAAAAAAACCCATAGCAAAAGGCCTGCCTGCATCCCCCGGTGTTGCAGTCGGAATTGCAGTCTTTGATGCTGACCGGGCTGAAAAACTGGGCCGGACCGGTGAACGTGTGATCCTTGTGCGGGAAGAGACAAAGCCAGAAGATATTCATGGTTTCTTTGCATCGCAGGGAATCCTGACAAGTCGCGGGGGCAAGACTTCACACGCTGCAGTAGTTGCGCGGGGTATGGGTAAACCCTGTGTATCCGGAGCTGAAGGTATTCATATCGATGTCCGCATGCGTCACGCAAGAGCGGGCGACCAGGAGTTTGGTGAAGGTGCTTTGATCACCATTGATGGCACTACCGGCGCTGTCTATCTCGGTGAGGTTGCC
>JAURZP010000557.1 GCA_030653335.1 Methanoregula sp.
GCCCCGTTCGGCTGGATTCGGGATAAATCAGGCTCTAAAAAGAGCTCAATTGGGCTCAATTGGAGGGCCGAACGCTTGTCTGATGGACTGAAGTGGGTGGAAAGTGAAAGGAAGAGCTGTTTGGGGGGTCAGATTGAAGAAGTTTCTCGCCGGATGTCGAGATGAAATCCGGGAATTGGGGGAGAATGAGAGCAAAAGCGTCTGGTCTGTTCACCGGGTGCTGTGCTATTCTATGATGAAGAAAAGATTGGATCGATCAAACCCTGACCGCATGTCACTAAGATGCTCCCGGCACTCCGGGTCAGCGGCCTCAAACCTGGCATTGTCACCGATGCTCACAACGGCAATTCGCTGAAGCGGTTGAGGAAAGCCGGGCTGGAAGAATATTTTGATGCAATTCTGAAGATGGATATGCACGGGAAGGCAAAGCCCTCCCCCGAACCGTTCTTTGCCCGGCATGAAGATGCTGGGCGTGATGGCGAAAGAGACGATGCTTGTCGGATGTTACCTAATCACTAAAAAAATCGTTACCGGCTGTTCCTGAACTGGTACTCCGGTGCTTTCCGGTAATGCTCAAAATAATTCCCCATCAGATCATTTTCCCATTCCTTAAGCTGGTGCGGGAGAACCGTTTTGTCTATCCCATGAAAAGAGAACTGCACCTCCTTTCCGTCCCAGGACTTCTTTGCATGATCGAGCAACCGCTGTGCACAATTCCCGGACTGGCCAATGTAGCAGATCTCCTGCGAACCGGCATCACGTAAGAGATACAGGCCCAGACCTGCAGGAACCGGTCGGGTTTTTTCCGCATCCAGCATTTCACAGCCGCTCCATAAAAGCTCCATCCAGCCGGGTTGTCCGGGCGTTCCGGTCGCAGGCAGCGGCAGCATGCTCATACCCCCCGCCGGATTATCCCTATGGCCCGCTTCTCATTTCCCGCCGCGTAAGTTCTCTTTCCGGTTCGTGGACTTCCGCGCGGGTGGAACCGCTTAAAGTTGCAGAGCGTAGATTCCCCCCACTCCTGCCGGTACCGGTACAGGAGATAACTCTCCATCCCCCGTCTCCCGTTAATCGAGGCATCGGGCGGGGCGGCGGAACATTCGTACTCGAACCCCTCTGCATCCTGCCAGGCCCAGAGCAAGGGGGCGACCGTGTGGGGATCGTTCCACGGCATCAGGTCTTTTTGTTTTATGGTGTGGCGATGGGTTGTACCTTATTATCCGGTTAAACAATTCCTTCAGGCACACTAATTAAAAAAATTCGCACAATCCCTGAACCTTTCAGAGGTCCACAATGATTTTTTTAACAATCATTTCAAAATCCTCTTTTTCACAATCGATGGTTATCCCGGCATACTTCTCATACAGCGGGA
>JAURZP010000570.1 GCA_030653335.1 Methanoregula sp.
TCGTAGCTGAACCCCTCTGCCTCGATCACCCGTTTCCACTTATCTTCCATGGACAGGACGCCCATGAAGGAGATCATCAGGTACATCGAGATCAGGAACGGGTCGAGATCGGCCCGGATCGTGCCGTCATCGATGCCCTCCCGGACCGCATCCTGCAGGATCGTCCGGCATGTGCCATACCCTTTTCCGATCTCTGTGGTATACGGGTTCTCTTTGGAAAAACGTTCAGACCCGTAAAAGTGGATCAGTCGCAGGTAATCCGGGTGTTCCTCCGAAAACCGGTAATAGGCCTCGCCCATCAGGGCTACCTTGACAATGCCCGTGACCTCTGCCTCCATACATTCCTGGTATTTTTTCTGCAGGATCGCGATGCCCCGGAGCACAATGGCCGCAAAGAGCGCCTCCTTATTTTTAAAATAGAGATAGAGTGTGGCCTTGTTCAGCTCGACCTCATGTGCGATCCCGTCCATGGAGACGTCATCATATCCGCGGGAAAAGAAGAGGCGCTCAGCTGTATCAAGGATCTCTTTTCTTCGCTGCTCCTTTTCCCGTATCTTTCTTTCAGATATTCCCATTCCTTTCACCCTGCCGGCAACCTGTAGTTATTCAACAACCGTGAGTTGCAGGCATTAAATGATTTGGCCTGCACTGCCTGTTTCTCTCCCGTATAGTTCCGGATTGCAGAACCTGAACAGCCCCGTTGTATCATTTGCTTTGGCATATTCCGGGAACGCTCGTGAAGATATTTCCGGTCCGATATGTTTGGATAGTTGTGTACCCGAACCTGCTGAAGAATTTCGTTGACTTTCATAAAAAAATGCACCACTTCTCGCAAAGACACATCAAATAAAAAATTCCGGCTCTTTTCGCTCTTTATACAGCGTACTTAAACGCAGCGAAGCGTCCCTGACAAGGCCGGGTTTCATCGTTCTCGCATGTTGGGGACAGTGTTTGATACAGGCACAGCACGTGATGCATTTTTTTGTATCGATCACATTACTGTTTTCCGGATCGATGGCACCGACCGGGCATCCCTCTGCACAGACCCCACACTGGATACACGCATCACTGACCGCAATAAAATCAACAATCCAGAGTTTTGAATCCCCACGGTAAGGTTGGCAACCGGGTATGTTTACATCAGAGATCTGGTCAACTGATGAGATGGTGTTGAGTTTTTCCAGTATTTTTCGCCCGAATGATTCTGCGTGGCGTAAGTCGCTGGCGTCCGGACGATCTTTGGCCGTTGGAGTTTCCTCGCTCGAAAATGAATGTTCCCCGATATAAGCCGCACCGGCAATCGGTTTACATCCACAGTTCGTCAGGATATCTTTCAGCTCAAGGAGAGCATCGTCATACACACGATTGCCATAGACGACAACACATACCGCAGGCGTATTCTGGGCTTTTATCGCATGCAGCCATTCAGTTAAGAGGGCCGGCACCCGTCCCATATACACCGGCACACCAACAATGAGCAATTCATTTTCTGATGTTTTTAGTGGTTTTATTCTCGCATACGGCCGGGTAATATCTAACCATTCCTCGTTGCCGGGATTTATTCCGCGTGCAATTTCCTGGATGACTGCTTGTGTTGTCCCCGTTGGTGAAAAACAAACGAGTTTTAGTGATTGTATTTTCATGAGATGTCCTCCTTTGAAGTCGCCGGATTTCAACCTCCGGATTATAGGATCTTCTTCCCCGGTTCGGGGCCCGGTTTAACAGCGTACACATCAGTGATCTTCACGAGCACTGCTGACTTTGGCACAAAATTGGGCCAGTTCTCCTTCATCCAGGCAACGTCCTGTCTGAAGATCTCGTCATTCGTATGGATAGTGACTGTCCCCTTGATCTGGAAACCGCCTTTGTCCCCCCACCACGACAGGGCGATATTCGGATTCTCATTCATGTTCTGCAGCGTCTTGTTGAAGAACTGATCCGAGATGAGCATCGTCCCGTCTTCCAGTACCTTGAATGCCGCGATCGGGACAACATTGGGAATGCATTTTTTTGACGATGTTGCAAGGAAAGCAGTCTTCGTTCCTCGTAGCGATTCTTTAATCTCCTGTGTCAGTGTAACCATGGATTCATCTCCTCCTCTTTGGAGACTTAAATTTCCTGGAATCTGCCCGTAAGCAGTCTCAGTACTCAATACTAGCTTTTGGTTAAAATATAACTATCGGTTAGTTTGTAACCAGCAGTATTAATTATGGGCAATTCAGGTAACCCGGTTGTTATAGGACTGTCATCAACGTCCAGGTTAGTTCTTTATCAGCAGAGCGGAGGCCGCCACCGAACGCAGTGAGGGTGGGAGTAACCAAAAAAAAAGATCTCCACGATTCTTTTATATATTTTCAGCATTAATTCCCGTTTTGTTTCTCATCTAAATCCGGATGTGAACAGATGGCGTTCCCGTAATCAATTCGAGATAGTAAGGAAAAGAAAAAACCGGGATCTCTGTGGGGGAAAACCAAAAAGGGTACACAACTCTTCAGTCATCATGCAACGGACCCGGCACGAAAATTTCGCGAATTGAACCCGGGAAGGTGAAAAATAAAAAAAGAAGGAAATTTCACGATCATGGCCGACCAACTACGGCAGCCTTCCGCTACTGCCGCTACCAAAGAGATTTGGTACGGACTAGGCAGCAATGAGGCCGCAAAAAAACTGGGAACGACCCTGGAAAAAGGGCTCAGTGCCGCTGAAGCTACCCGACGGCTTGAGTTGTATGGCAGAAACATTCTTGAAGAGGAGAAAGAAAAATCTGCCTGGCTTCGTTTCCTGGAGCAGTATACCTCGTACATGCAGATCGTACTGGTCATCGCGGCGATCGTGAGCCTGTTTATCCGGCAATATCACACTTTTTTACTCCTTTTTCTTCTGACGGTCTTCAACGCAAATCTCGGATATCGCCAGGAGGCAAAGGCAGCTGCCAGTGTCGCGGCACTCAACAAGATGATGAAGATTGTTGCTAAAGTGCGGCGGGATGGTGAGGTTGTCCAGATTGAAGCCGACAAAATAGTTCCCGGCGATATCGTGATCGTAGATGCCGGTGACCGCGTCCCGGCCGACGGTCGTGTAATCGTTACGGCGACGCTCCAGATAGAAGAATCTGCCCTTACAGGAGAGAGCATCGCTGTGGAGAAGAACACGGACCCTATAGCAAAAAAGGACGTCTCTCTTGGTGACCAGCTGAACATGGCGTTCATGAACACGAATGTGACGCGTGGGCATGGAGAGATCCTGGTCACCACTACGGGAATGGGCTCTGAAGTGGGTCATATCGCCACCATGCTACGGGAACAGAAGGCGGAAAAGAGTCCCCTTACCCGGCAGATCAATAATCTCACGCTCATCATCATCAGCCTTGCCGGGCTCTCGTTTATCAGTATTGTCGCAATCGGGCTCTCCCAGGGAGAGTCTTTCACGACGTTATTTGTCATTGGGATATCACTTGCCATCGGTTCGATTCCCGATGCCCTGCCGGCAGTCGTCACCGGCATTCTCGCCATGGGCACGGTTGCAATGGCAAAGAAGAATGCCATCATCAAAAACCTGCCCGCTGTCGAGACCCTGGGTTCCACTTCAGCGATCAACTCGGACAAGACCGGGACCTTAACAATGAACCAGATGACGGTCCGCACGATATCCACCGCGAAACATCGCTACATGGTTACCGGGGAAGGCTACAGTTTTACGGGTAAGATACAGAGAACCCAGGGGGACCGGGAAGAAAATCTCGATTTCATTCTCTTTCCCTGTGCGCTCTGCATTGATACCGAGATCAGGGACGGTCAGGTAATCGGGGACCCGACGGAAGGGGCGCTCTATGTTCTCGCAGAGAAAGGTGGGATTGATGTCAGGCAGTTCCGTGAAAACCATCCCCGGATCGCCAGTATACCCTTCGATTCCGATTATAAATTCATGACCACCTTCCATGTCATGAAGGATGCATCGGGAAAAGAGATCATCCGTGCCTATGTGAAGGGGGCACCGGACGTAATCCTGACACACTCATCGTGTAGCCTGTCGCCGGACGGCTCGGCACAGGAAATGAATGAAGCAGACAGGAAAAAGTTCCTTGAGGAAAACGAGCGTATTGCCCGTGGAGGATTACGTGTCCTGGCGTTTGCCCAGCGTGATTTCGACCCGGCAACTTTCGATCCGAAGGCCGACCTCATCCCTCTGATACAGAACCTTGTGATAACTGCACTCGTCGGGGAGGTCGATCCTCCGCGGGCGGAAGCAAAAGAATCCATCGCAAAGGCTAAAAACGCGGGTATCAGGGTCAGGATGATCACCGGAGACCATGCAGTGACCGCAGAGACCATCGGGCGGGAACTGGGAATAGAAGGGCGGGCGGTCACCGGTGCCGAATTTGCAGCACTGAGCGATGCAGAAGCGGAACGACAGGTCGATGAGATCGGAATTATCGCACGGGTCGCACCGGAACATAAGGTCAGACTGGTGAATGTCCTTAAGAAGAAAGGCAATATTGTGGCGATGACCGGCGACGGTGTGAACGACGCTCCTGCAATCAAGGCGGCAGATATCGGCATCGCGATGGGGATTACGGGAACCGACGTTGCAAAGGGGGCAGCCAAGATGATCCTCACCGACGATAACTTTGCGACAATTGTGTCCGCCATCGAAGAAGGCCGGAAGGTGTACGATAACCTGCAGAAATTCCTGCGGATCCAGATCGCCAACCTGTTTATGTTTATCCTGGCATTCCTGGGATCTTCGCTCTTTGCAATAGCCGGAACTGCACTCTTCAGCCCCGGTCAGGTACTCTGGATTCACATGCTCGTTGTCGCACCCATCGGCATCATGTTCGGCCTCGACATGGCCTCACCCGGGATCATGAACCGGGCACCACGAAAAGTCAGTGAGCCGCTCATCAGTACAAAGATGTTTACCCGGCTGTTCATCGCCGGATTGCTCATGGCTGCAATGGCGCTCTGGCTCTTCCACATCGGCAAGGTCACCTTTAACTCTGCACAAATCGGGCAGACCATGGCGCTGGTTTCTCTTTCGCTGATGAATATCTTTCTTGCATGGAACCTGCGATTCCCGAAAGATACTGCCTTTAAGGAAGCGACATTTTCGAACGCCCGGCTTGTGTACATCTATCTCTGGGTTGTCTTTGGGGCTTTCCTGATGACAGAAAGCCGCCTCTTCCAGGATATCTTCGGGACCACCGCACTTACCCCATACCAGTGGCTGCTCTGTCTCATCCCCGGCCTGATCATTTTAGCCGTTGGCGAGATCTTCAAAGCCGTGCTCCGTTATAAAGACAGGAATTCTCCCGTTCCTATGTAAGAGACAACATAATCCTGAAACCGGAGCTCATCTTTTTTCCCTGATGGAATCCCCCCACGCAGGGAGGGTTTTCGGGCAACCCCCAATCATGAACAGGGGTGACGCCCCGTTGCACGAACGTGAGGCGGGCGGGGCCGGGCTCTCTCTTAATTGACGGACCCGGCGGATCGCGAGGGGGCCGTCGTCAAGTGCCGGAAGCGAGGGGCACTGAGAAACGGCCGGGTTATTCCTGAATTATTTCAACAACCCGATCGACTATTGCTATCATCTTTTAGTCGTTCAGGTGACCTGCGGTGTACTGGATTATTCTTTTATCGGTAGTAAAAATCCGGGTTGGCCGCACATTACTCTCCTGCCGGAGAGATCCCGAAGAAAAATCAGCTTCGCTAATATGAATTGCTTACCGTTCGGATACCAGCCTGCTGGTTATCTGGCTGAGAATAACATCATCGCCGTCCGGTGTAGCAAGGACAAGGGCCGGGCGTTTCTTGACGCTGCTCAAATCCGAGAAAGGAAACAAGACGACAACGACATCGCCCTTTACAAGTCCGCCCATGCCTCGTCTTCCTCAGGACGCAGCCAGTCCTTTTTCAGGGAAGATTCGCTGGCGACTGCTGTTTCGGAAATTATTTTGCCGGCTTTCTTCTTTTTTGCCTGGATAAAATCAAGGATCTCGCGATAATGATGTCGAGGCACCTGTTGCAGTTCCCTGATGATCTGTTCTTCGACTTCGACGGTAATTCACCTGCTGTGATTTGCCTGATTAATCCATTTATGCGAGAGATAATCAGGTTTCCTGTTATGGATATGCCTCCATTCCCATTATGTTCGCGTGTGGTGTGGCCCGGTCCTCTCTTTGATTGACGGACCCGGAACCGTATTGGTAACGGCCCCGTCTTAGCATCTCCGGAACCGGGGGCACTGAAAAGTGATGGTATTGAACGGCAAAACAACACACGTTCATACCGGAAAAAATGTTGAACTCCGATCAGGTTTGCCAGATTATCTTTCAGGAATAGTGTATCAGGTTTTCTTGACTGAATAACGGAGCCATAGAATACCCGCCCCCAGTACCTCACTTTTAAGAAGTTGCAGGGAAACCTGAAGATCCATAAAACCGGTTTTATGGGGATCGAACATAGTTGGATCCGGTATACCACCTGCAAGGTAAGGATGGATAAGGACACTCACTTCATCAACAACCCCTGCCTGCAGGAGCACACTGTTGAGGGTCCCCCCGCTGTCAACCCTGATAGTGTTAACCCCGTAATCCCGGTTCAGCATATTAAGGGCGGTACGCATATCGATATGGTCATCTCCTGCTACAACGGCACCGATTTTTCGATCCCGGAGAAAATCCAGATATTCCCGTGGGGTTGAGGATGAACACAGGGCTAAAACGTCCCGCATGTAGGGCCATTTCCGTATTGCATCCCAGCAACGCACCCTTCCCCGGCTGTCAGCGATGACCAGTAACGGGCGGGGATCAGGGCATATGCGCTAACTTAACAGGCAAGTAACCCCTCGTATGGATATGAGTAGGCTCTGAACAATTGACGGGGCCGTTTTCGATTGCCCTCTGCAAGTCCTTTTGCAATGATATTCCAG
>JAURZP010000573.1 GCA_030653335.1 Methanoregula sp.
ACGTACATCGGTTTGTATTCGTAATAACCTCCTTGTTTTGTTGATGAAATTGCGTGCATCACAAAATCTAGCACCTTTGAATTTAGGAGACCAAGAAGATACAAATCATTTTTGGGAATTATCGAAGTTTTGTCATTTGAATAGAATCCAGTTTGGTCAAAAGAATATGAGGCCTTTTTTACGATGGCCGGAATAATAATTTTAGGTTTTGCAAACTCTGTAAAATAATTTGAACCGAAACGTTGGAGTGCATACCACTCGTATCGAATTCCAGTCTCGGCGGTATTTCGGGCAACCAACTTCTCCTTAAATTGCAAAAGATGATTGTAGATTGCAGGGTATTTTGTTTTGAATGCTTGTTCAGCGATTTTAGACGACCCTGTGATTGTTGGATCTGTATGTAAAGGGAAATGCCAAGGAATGTACAATAAAAATTTTTCACATTTCAATGAAGAATAACGCTTGATGTCTCGGCCAACAACAAAAGGCTTAATCACATCGGAACTTTTCAGGTCTTCTTTAATCAGACGATTTTTTGTTTCTTCATCGATGACAAAGGCTTCATTTAAACCAGTTTTAAGGCCGTAATAAATTGCACCTTGCACATACTCTTCAAGCGATCTCCCGGCACTTTGTAATTTTTTCAGAATATTCTCAGTTCCTTGATCTCCAAGAGTCCATCCTTCGTCAGTAAGGCTGTTCGGATTAATCGGATGCCAATGCTCTTTCACGTATTCATCAAGGCTCGGGAAATCAAGGGCATGAACATCTGTTACACCAAATTCTCGTACCGGTTTTTCTTGGGAAACCCGGATAATACAGGGGTATGCTATCGCAGTTTTAAACACCGGCAGATCCCCGAAGTCAATGATCTCCTCGATCTGCTTTGTTAACAAATATTTTCGAAGAGGTCTGCCGTAATTCGCTCGCATCCACTTATTCGCAACGATAAATGAAAACAATCCTTTGGGACGGAGAAGAGAGATTCCTTTTTCAAAGAAATATGCATAGAGATCAGCAGTGCCCTGATACACGACATAATGCGTTTCAAGATATTTCTTCTGCTCCCCCAATCCTTCCTGCCGCACATACGGCGGATTCCCAATCACCGCATCGAATCCGCCCGCCGCCATCACCGGTTCAAATTCCTTTGCCCAATCAAACGGATTGATGCGTTTCACTTCATCGGCAGGCATCTCCGGTGTTAAAATATCCCAGCCAATCAGCGAGTTCCCGCACTTGATGTTATGATCAAGGCTCGGCAGCGCCCGTTCCGCCGTGATCGTGAGCTGCTTTGAAACCGTCTCCTGGTTCTCTTCCTCAAGCACCTTGAGGAGCAGCGAGAGCTTCGTCACCTCGACGGCCTGCTGGTCGATATCCACCCCGAAGAGGTTGTTC
>JAURZP010000574.1 GCA_030653335.1 Methanoregula sp.
GCCCGCAGGACCCTCTGAAACCCTTACCCCCTGCGCGCCGCAACCCTTTACCGGTTTTACCACCCGCTTTCCTGTTATGACCTCTGAGGGCACGAAAACGCCATGCGAACGCAGGATCTTTTCGGTCTGCAATTTGTTGGCACAGAGAGCGATTGTCATAAAACCGCACCCGAGATTGTGGGTGTGCTGCTCAAGAATCTGCGTATACCGCGCAAGCAGGTGGTCAGGTGCGATCACAAGCCCCATTGCGCACTGCGGCGCGAGACGTTCAATTTCAGCGGCAAAATCCCCGGTGCCGGGGGTTACGATTTCATAGCCGCAGCGTTCAAAACTCTGCTTTACTGTCTCTAACATTGCTGCACCCTCTGGGGCAAGCGTAGGATCATGAGATGTGGCATATTCTGCAAGCAGGACTTTCATCTTTATTATGTACAGTCTTTAAGAAAATTACCCTATCCGATCGGTGAACTATTTGTGGAGCGGAATCAAAAAGAAGATGCACATGAGACCTTCAATCCTGCTCACGAATGATGATGGCGTAAGTTCAGTCGGACTCTGGGCGGCGTATGAAGCGCTCACACCCATTGCCGATGTCACAGTTGTTGCACCTGCAACCCAGCAGAGTGCTGTTGGCCGGTCGATTTCGATCTTCGAACCCCTGCGGGCAAATAAGATCACCATCAACGGGATTACGGCATGGTCTGTAGCCGGTAAACCAACAGATGCGGTGATCATCGGACTCTATGCACTCAAAATCGCCCCGACGATGATTGTCAGTGGGATCAATATCGGGGAGAATCTCTCAACGGAGTCGATCATGACCTCAGGTACTGTGGGAGCCGCACTCGAAGGTTCCAACCAGGGCACGAAAGGTATTGCATTCTCTTTACAGGTTGATGACCAGGGCGACAAATTCGATGATCCAAGCAATCTTGGGCACTGCTTTGATGCCTCAAAAAAAGTGGTGCGCGATGTGGTCTCCCGCGTACTCAAACATGGTTTCTCTCCGCACACTGATGTTATCAATGTGAACATCCCGTCAGAAGTAAAAGGCGGTTACGAAATTACCAGTCTTGCCCCTAAACTCTTCCATACGGGAGTGGAAAAGCGACTCGATCCACGCAGTCGCCCTTATTTCTGGATCAATGGTCCGCTCTTAGAAGATGCCAGAGAAGGTACGGACGTGCATGCAGTAAGGAAAGGAAATGTATCAATCACTCCCATTACGCTTGACTGCACCTCCTATGCGGCAGTAGAAGATACAAAAAAAGTTTTTTTTTAAATTAGTGAATGGGTAAAAAAGTCCATCACCGATCTATTCTGTTTTTCTCACTCGTTACAAATGTTAGTACAGTGAAGATGCGCAGCGGTTGAACAGAGGCGGCCGGGCAAAGAGTTCATCATCCTCTTTTGTAAAAACATAGTAAAGGGAGATTTAAAAATGAAAAAGAGACCGACCGGTTCTTCTGAACAGCCGGCATTCAGCAAGAGAGCCGCGGAGCAGTCGTTGAATGATATTGTGGCATTCATGGCAAACCAGCAATTTTCATCGATTGAAGAAGCCAACGCTTTTATTAAAGACCAGCTGGCTCATGGAGGAATTCCCCGTGCAGTGGCAAACACCCCGCTTGAAAAGGCGCAGGAACTGATGTACGAGGCGGATGATGTAAATCCAAAACGCCGTCTTGAGCTGGCTAAACAAGCTCTTGAACTCACACCCGATTGTGCCGAGGCGTACATCATCCTTGCCGAAAATGCCGCTAACAGTAACCTGACCGCTGCCGTAAATTATGCTCTTGAGGGAGTCCGGGCCGGAGAACGGGTGCTGGGAAAAGAGCCTTTCATAAAAGAGGTGGGAAACTTCTGGGGCAATCTCTCCACACGCCCTTACATGCGTGCGAGGGCAGCATATGCCGAGTTCCTCTGGTTGAATCATAATTATAATGAATCAATTGATGTGAGCAAGGCAACACTACGCTTGAACCACGGAGATAACCAGGGTATCCGGTACGTTCTTGCCCCGCGCCTCCTGGCGTTGGGCAGGGACGACGAATTTGCGGCTCTTTACAAGCAGTTCGAAGATGATGGGATGGCCTGTTTTGCCTATAGCCATGCGCTCTGGTTATTCCGTAAGGAGGGGCCCTCCCCGGCAGCAGATACCGCATTGTCTGAAGCGTTGAAACGTAACCCGTATGTTCCTGAATATCTCCTTTTAACACATAAGATCCCATCCAGAATGCCAGACTACTATGGTATTGGAGACCGGAATGAGGCGATCATCTATGTGAATGACGCTATCGAGTCATGGGCTCGATCAAAGGGCGCCCTGCTCTGGCTGCGGAGCCGGTGCGGGAGACGGGCGCGCCATTGATGGTTGAGTATTTCAGGAGCGTGCCCATCATTGGGAGGATACGGGAATGCCAAAAAAGAAACTGACATTTGATAAGCTCATGGAAATTACGGATGGTGACCAGTGCAGGCAGTGCCTGAGGTATCTTGCTGGTTCTTCTCCGGAGATTGCAAAAAAGATCACAAAGTGTCTGGAAAAAAGGGTGCGTCTTGTAGACCGGGATGAGGTAGCAGATAATCTGTATAACGATCTTCATTGTCTTGATGTGGAGGAACTCTGGGATCATTCCGGAAGGACGAGAGATGGCTATGTGGATGTGAACGAAAAGGCATACGAGATGTTTTATGAGCTGGTCGAGCCGGTTATAGAGGAGATGAAAAGATTACAGGAACTCTTACTATTTGACGAGGCACGCGAGTACTGCATTGGTATCATGCAGGGAATCGCCGATTTCAACAAATGTGGTTCGGAGTTTTCTGATTGGATAACTGATGTTCCGGAAGATGTGATCCGTGAGACGTTCGATACGTGGAAGAAAGGTGACAAGAGCAGTCCTGATGAACAGGCAGAAGTAGAAACCCTCTGCCAGGTTCTGATCCGGCGGTGAGAGCATCTAAAAAAATCATCCTCGCCAATGTTTTTTCACATCCTGTTTTTCCTCCGTATAATTAAACCCGGTATTTTTTTTAACCACAATTTTCGAAAAGGATTTTTAATTTTCCAGTAGTAAATCTGCATACATTTTTTACCTCCAATCCTGCATACACTAGACCATGAAGTGGGCATTGCTTTCCGTATGGGATAAAACGGGTATCGTTAAACTCGCACAAGATCTCACCCTGGAAAAATACAGTATTATGAGCTCCGGGGGTACCGGAAAAACTCTGGCAGAAGCCGGCATAAAATTTACTGAAGTATCCAGTTACACGGGTTTTCCGGAGATGATGGACGGGCGGGTCAAGACACTACACCCAAAGGTTCACGGGGGTCTGCTCGGGCGAAGACAGATTGACGATGTTGTTATGGCAAAACACGGGATAAACCGGATCGATCTTCTGGTTGTCAATCTCTATCCGTTTGAGAAGATGTCTGCAAAAAAGATGGATCTTGAAGAACTCATTGAATATATCGATGTCGGCGGTCCTGCAATGATCCGGGCAGCGGCCAAAAATTACCGGGATGTGGCAGTGGTCGTTGATCCAGCGGATTATCCATCGATTATCCAATCCATCAGGGGAAATGGCATAAGTCCAAAAGAGCGACTGGTGCTTGCAAAAAAAGCCTTTGGCCGGACTGCTGCCTATGATGCAGCGATTAGTAATTACCTTAACAAACTTGATGCGGATTTCCCGTCAACTTTTACTGTCCAGTATACACAGGGCCGGACATTACGATACGGTGAGAACCCCCACCAGAAAGCAACCGTTTATGGAACCCATGGTATTGCAGGTATCGAACCCATCCAGGGAAAACAGATGTCATACAATAATTACCTTGACGTCAATGCCGGAGTCGGACTCCTGCGGGAATTTGATGAACCGGCAGCAGTCATTGTAAAGCACAACAACCCTTGTGGTGTTGCGGTCGATTCGGAAATTTTTACGGCCTATAAAACTGCCCGTGATGTTGATCCGGTATCTGCCTATGGATCCGTAGTCTCGTTCAACCGTGAAGTGGATGCGAAACTTGCAGACGAGATCTGTAAAACATTTGTTGAAGTGATTGTTGCACCATCGTTTTCTACGGATGCTCTTGCAGTGATGAAAAAGAAAGATACCATGCGGGTTTTAATTCTTCCCAAAAAAGAAACA
>JAURZP010000009.1 GCA_030653335.1 Methanoregula sp.
AAAGATTGCAGGTTCATTCAGATGGTAACGCAGATGAGGCGCTCCTGCATGTCCGGGCAGTACCTGTGCAGAGATTTTTTTTACTCACTCTTCTTATCGGAGGGTTTGTTGCGGTTGAAGCGGCATCGATCAACGTAGCATTAACTTTGCAGATCGTACCCTATGTAATTGCCATAAAACGTTTGAGCATCATTTTCATGGTTCTCTACGGGACGCTTGTTTTTTCTGAAGGGGATATTGGAAAGCGTGTTATGGGAGCATCCCTGATGGTCGCAGGTGCAATCATCATCCTGCTATTCGCGTGACGATCTTTCTCGTAACTTTTTCTCTTACAACATTATGTGCCGGTAAACAGCGGTACATCTTTAAACTCCCCCGCGTCAAACACACCCCGTTCGGTGATGCGGAGCATTGGGATGACCGTTAACGAAAGGAACGAGAGGTACATGAACGGATCTTCAATGCCGCCCATCTTTTCGGTGACGCTATGCAATTCCTGCAACCGGGCTGCAACCTCCGGGTATGGAAGGGTTGACATCAGCCCGCCACAGTCCAGCGGGAGGCTCGTTTCAGTCTCACCCAAAACAGCAGCCATCCCGCCCTGCATTCGTATCACCGCACCAATTGCCCTGCGGATCGCATCATCGTTTGTACCGACTGCGATTACGTTGTGCGCATCATGGGCAATACTGGACGCGATTGCTCCCGTCTTAAACTGAAATCCCCGTACCAGTCCCACCCCACAGGCACCGGTGCCGTACCGGTTGCAGACCACAGCTTTCAGAATATCATGGTCCAGTTGAGCACGTTCATTTATGGGAATCTGTAAAGATTCCGTTACGATCTGGTGCTGCATAATTCCGATCACGCGTGCAGTGCCAGAAGCCTGAATCCGGATCGCATCAGCGGTGGGAACACTGCACCTGAATGTGGATGGCAGGGCTGTTTCCTTGCCCGGTGGTGTATCAGCAAGCTCCGTTCCGGCAACAAATACCTGACTGACAATAAACTCCCGGGGATCATCGATCACGCAGAAATCAGCGCGACACCCGGGGGCAAGGCTCCCGCGATCCGTAAGTCCGAACCGTTCAGCAGCAGAGAGAGTGGCCATCCGTATCGCAAGTTCAGGCACAACTCCGCAGGCAATCGCCTTTCGTATGCAGCGATCGATATGGCCGTCTTCCATCAGCAGGTCAACATGGCAGTCATCCGTTGCAAAGCAGCAGCGGGAGACGGTAAGAGGTGTGATGAGCGGGGCGAGCTCTTCGATATTGTGTTCTGTTGAGCCTTCCCGGATGTAGATGTACATGCCTTTTTTTAGTTTTTCTTCCGCTTCGTTCCTGCTGGTGCATTCGTGATCGCTCTGAAGTCCGGCAAGGATGTAGGCATTCAAATCACTTCCCGAAAGCATCGGGGCATGTCCGTCCCTTATTAAAAAAATTTCTAATTTATTTCCGATAGCCGGGTCCGCACCAAGAACGCCGGGAAAGTTCATCATCTCGCCAAGTCCTGAAACGCCCTCACGGTTTTTGAACCGTGCCAGATCAGGTGCCTCAAGTATTGCCCCTCCGACATCCATTGGCGTTGCCGGTACGCAGGACGGAATCATGTAACGGATATCAACAGCGAGTCCTGACCGCTGGGAGAGCATCCAGTCAATACCTGCAACACCGGCAACATTTGCGATCTCATGAGGATCGGCAATCACGGTTGCTGTCCCGTGCTGCGCCACCAGCCTTGTGTATTCGCGGGGAGTGAGCAGCGAACTCTCGATGTGAACGTGGGCATCTATTAGCCCGGCAACGATGTACCTGCCTGTAAAATCA
>JAURZP010000014.1 GCA_030653335.1 Methanoregula sp.
TCGGCATCACCGATATAGACACGGTCGTGGAGCTCGATAAAAACCGAAGGTTTTGGTACAAGTTCAAGGAGCTTGAACTGTTCAACACCCATCGCCTGCACGAGAGGTTCCCGCTTAAATTGGGGGCGGGGGTCTTCAGCATGGCCCTTCATGAGCACATCCAGTACGATCGCGTTGACCTCTTTTTTCTCCGCCTTCATAAATATAACACCTCAGAAGTGTGTCATCACCAGTTCGACAATCTTGTCAACTTCTTCAGGAGAGAGCGTGAACCGCTCTTTTGCATAGATTGCCCTGACTTCATCGCGGGTTTTTGGCATGATATTGGCAATGCGATAGGCAATCTCCGGCTTCATCTTTTCAAGTTTTATGAGATCAGCTACGAGTGCTTCGGATTTTTCCGGCGCAGTCTTTGTCAGCTTATTCGCATGCTCAATACAGCGCCTGAACTCATAAGACATCTCCTTTTCAGAGGCAATCCGTTCCGACTCCACCCCTAAAAGGACTCCGCGCATCACGGGGAGCGTAACCTTCTCTTCGCTAATGATACTCTTGACTTTCATGCCAATCACCAAAGATTGAGTTTACTTTTGTGCTTTTAGATGTTGTGGTCTGGAGATGACGACCTTGTCGGCGTCTCCATCGCGGATGGTGAGCATCCACGCACGTCCACGCTGACCGATAACTGTTCCGGTCTTTCCATGGAACCTGCGGTGAGGCATGCCCTTTTGGATACTCGGTTCAACAACCACGTGTACCCTGTCACCGATCTCAAATTTCTGGATAACGGAGGTTACAGGCGGCAGCCCGCGCTTTCTCAGATCTTTCTTGAATTTATACCGGGTTTTCTTTCGTGGACCATTGTGATGTGCCATTTTTAATCTCCCTCCTTCATTCCTTCTACCTGTGTTACGTCGAGGCTGGTAACGCGGGCTGATTTTTTCAGGATCTCGGCAAGACTCGGACGGGTTCTGCCTGAGTCCCCGCTTACAAGCTCTTTGATGTAGAGGCCGGCTTCGCCAAGGACTTCGACAACATATTTGCCGTCCTGTTCCCCTACATACTCGATAGCGAGGACTTTTCGTTCACGGATCTTGTCTGCTCTCCGGTGAGCGACCCGTTGGGGCGTGCGCTGTTGTATTGTGACGCCCTCCAGGGTTTTTACGGCATTTGCGAACTCATCCGCTAATAATGCGCCGTCAACCTCGACCAGGATCCTGTATTTTTTATGCGCTTTGTTTGATTTAAGGGTTTCCACCTCAGCCCGGTCAGTCCAGCGTTTCAGTTCCACAGAAACACGCCCGTCCGCCGTCCGGTTGATCTCTGCTTCAAGTTCCTTAAGATCCAATGTGCGCCGTTTCGGCTCCACCACTTCAAGGATGAACGGACGTCCTGTGCCAACCATACGGGCATCGATGTCCTCTCTTCCGGCACCGTGCAGCACGGCATTTGTCGCATTGAATGCGGAAATAACCGGTCTCCCGATCAGCTCTTCTACGGAATCGAGATACTGGGCACCGGTGAAATTGCACTTCTCACAACCCTTGCCCCTGCACTCCCGGCAGTCCCAGTGCGTCTGCGGAATGCCCCGCTCAAACTTCTGGTACCGCCCGTAGAAGAAGACCGGGTTTACCGTTACTTCAGTATTGCCGGTTGACGGATCGAGGATGATCACTATCTGGGGATTTTTAAAGTCCACTACCTTGCCATTGCGTGCAGACACGGCTTTTCCCACTTCACGGTTCACTTCAGACTTGAACGGTTCGGGCTCGGATAATGAAAGATCGCTCCAGACCATCTCCTCGTTCTCGGCAATCAGCGGGGGTACGCGACAACCGATTAAGAAATTATCAAACTCCAGACCGGTGGTTGCGGCAATCACCCGATCCGCCCAGAGCGGGACATCATTAAAAAAATTACCGCACACCCAGCAGGTTGCGCTGAATTTCTTATAAGGCACGTTTGTTACGATCGCTTTTGCAATTCTCAGTCCCTTTCCGCGTTCATCATTGCTCAGCCCGTGCGAGCGTTTGCCAAAGAACCGCCCGAGGCAGTGATCGCAGCAGTCGCCATATTTTAGGATCTTATCCACCTGTTCGTTTACGTCCATTGGCTCTTTCTCCTGTCCAGTTCGTTTTGCAGTACCGTGATTGTGTGATCGGCATGCAGGCAGTTTGGACCCACGGAATACCGCGGGCAGTCTTTTACCAGTATCTCTTCGGCTTCAGTGAAGTTCAGGTGATCGGAGAGCAGGAATGCATCAGGAAGGGCGCCTGCCTTACGGATATCTGCGCCATGCTCATCCAGCACAGCAAACGTATGCTCGGTCATGAGCCGTTCAAGACCTCCTTTGCGCACATGTATACCATCAGCTGCCTCGCGGAACTCATTTCCGCAGACCGTATCCAGTGCCTTTTTTATCAGGGCACCGGCACTCCGCTCATCAGGCGAAAGCGATCGTATGGTATCCCCACAGAACTTTACGGTCTTTGGTCCCGACGGTTCACCGCAGAGCACCAGGTAACATTCCACATCCCTGCGAAGATCATGCGAAAGGAAGAACGATGCATTCACGCACCGGCAGAGCACATCCATCCGCCCGCCACTGCCCGGCAGATCATTGAGCGAATATCCCCCGTCAGTACGGGCAACATGCCCGACAATCGCAAACACCGTCATAATAGTTCCTTACTGCTGGCCGGAGAAGCGTTTCATTAAGCGCTGCATATTGAACTTCCCGCCACCAACCCCCGAACCACGCAGTCCTTTTAGAGTACGCTGCATGGTCTTGAAGTACTTGAGCAGTTCACGGACTTCATCAGGAGTCGATCCTGCACCATGGGCAATCCGTGACATGCGGGAGCTGTTGATGAGCGTGGGATCATCGAGTTCATTTGGGGTCATCGAGTCCATGATAATACGGTAGCGCACCATCTTGACGCTCGTAACATCTAAAACACCTTCCGGCAGCTCCATATTTCCGAGCGGGAGCATGCCCATGATCTGCTTTAAGGGTCCCATCTTGTTGAGCGCTTCGAGTTGTTTGTACATATCGCGGAGGGTGAACTTGCCCTTCATCATTGCGTTGACATCTACATTTTCGCCCTTGATAGCTTCTGTGGCCTTTTCGTAGAGTGCCTTTAAGTCACCCATGCCAAGCAGACGGGAGATAAACCCGTCGGCATCAAACCGTTCGAGATCCTCGATCGTCTCACCAGCGCCGATGAACGCAATCCCGCTCTTGGTCTCGGCAACCGCAGACATCGCTCCACCACCTTTTGCGGTACCGTCCATCTTGGTGATGATCACGCCATCGATCCCAATCGCTTCATGGAACCGCTTTGCCTGCTCACTTGCCTGCTGGCCAAGTGCTGCATCGATGACAAGCCAGCGGTGCGTGGCTTTGGTGAGGATATTGAGATCAATGATCTCCTGGATCAGATCAGGTTCAAGGGCATGCCGCCCCTGGGTATCGACGATGATCAGTTCATGTTCCCTGAGTGCGGCAAGCCCCTCACGGGTGATCTTTTTGGCATCCTTTTCCTGCGGGTTGCCAAAGCAGGGGATATGGATCCGGGTACAGAGCGTATTGAGCTGTTCATACGCACCCGGCCGGAATGTATCGGCACAGATCACGGCAACTTTCATGCCCTTTTTCTGGAAATATCGGGCAAGTTTAGCCGTAGTTGTGGTCTTACCACTCCCTTGTAAACCTGCCATGAGGATCGTCTGGGGTTCAAGCCGGACTTCTGTTGATGCCCAGACGAGCCGGACTAACTCCTGGTAAACAATCCGCAGTACATGCTCACGCACATTGGTCCCTTTTGGCAGCTCCTCATCTAAGGAACGGGTGCGAATCGCTTTGCTCAGATCCATTACCAGCTTCACGTTCACATCAGCAGATATGAGCGCCCGCTGGAGATCTTTTACCAGCTCATCGACCGCTACACGGTCAACTACCGTCTTTCCGGCAAGTTTCTTTAACGCATCTTTTAACGAGGACGAGAGATTATCGAGCATCAGGCACCATCCAGCAGTTCATCAACAACACCCGCAGGATCGAACGGGATGATGTCATCATATCCCTGGCCCACGCCGAGGAACATGAGCGGTTTTCCAATCGTATGGGCAATCGATATCGCCGCCCCGCCACGGGAGTCCATGTCCGCCTTGGTGAGTACAATCGCATCGGCACCAACGGTTCTGTCAAACTCGGCAGCCCGGATTACCGCATCATTTCCTGCTACCGCTTCATCGACATAGACCACAAGGTCGGGTTTCATCACGCGTTTGAT
>JAURZP010000015.1 GCA_030653335.1 Methanoregula sp.
TGATTTGGTATCTTCACCTGCTGCTGGCATGTCGAACTCCCATATCCCGTGGAATCCGGGAAAAGTTAAATGGGTCGACATTTGTCGGTGATGTAAATTCTATGATATCAATGTATTCATGCTGATTACATCACGATTCGGGTATGTCCAATGAGCCATGCCAATTGCTGGACTGTCAAACCGGAAAAAAAGAGTGCGTTATTGGGTTATGATGGATGGGTATTCCGGCCTTCTGGACCGGTCAATCTTGAAGCGAGATAAAATATACCATTACTATGAGGCCTTTGCCGGATATAGCAGATGCAGAACATGATCCTGCATTTGATATTACATCACCTGCCGTGACAACAAATATTCCAGACCTTTCAACTGACCATGATCATTATCTACATGGCATTCCAAAGCGGGGAACTCATGATAGGTAATGTATGTTTTGTTGATACAGTCTGCTGGATTGCGACTTTTTTTGATACGAAATTTAATAATGTGTCCTGCTGTAGTCTATAGCATGACTCAGGCTATTCATCACCTCCAGGATCAGAATCTAACCGTACGGAGGGGGAAAGTTCCTAAGACCACTATCCAGGTTACCCCTCATACCAAGGATTACCTGGATAAAATCAAAGAACAGTCCGGTGTCGAGACCTATGAACAGGCAATTCTGTTCCTCATACGCGAGCGCCGGAAATATCTCCCGTCGTCATTCGGAAAATTACCTGGCATCGGTCATTTTACCCGCGAGGAGGATGATTCTCATCGGATTCGTCATTGATACGTGGGTCTGGGTTGAATATTATCTCGGTGAAGATTCACGTGTGAAAGAGTATATTGAAAATGACAGCATCGACTTGTTCACATCCACAATTACCCTGACCGAAATGATAAAATTCCTTCATCAGAATCACGAGAATCCGGAGAATATCTCCCATGTTGTTTCAGAGATCGGTATCAGGAGTCTTGTTATCCCGTTGACGGAAGATATAGCCATTCTTGCCGGTGAATTCAGAAATGAGGGATTCAAAGGCGGTATTGCCGACACCATCATCCTCGCAACAGCCCGATCCGGGGGTCATAAGGTGGTCACCGGTGATCCTCATTTCAAAGTGATATCAGATGCCGTGTTCATTAAAACCGGCTGATCTTTTTTTATCCGGGAATATGGTTACCCAAGGGATGGCATTGATGCCGGACCTGTGAGAGATGGAACCGGGTTTCAATATCACAAGCGATGATTACGCCCCCGCAAATGGATTTTTTATTCCAATGGTGTCCGGTTTTAATAAGGTGGGATTCTGTTACACAAATGTACCGGCAACCACCGGATCTGTGCCATCCGTTAAACGGCCGGTGATGACGATACGTTAATTCAACCATCACGTATACCATTATAGGAACCTTTCCATACCTTCCAACAACCTCGCCATCCGCGTCCACAATCTCGGCAAGAAATACACCCTCGGCGGCTTGCAGGAAAGGTACCTCACGCTCCGCGATGCGATTGTGAATTTTAGTGAAGGCGTCGTTCAGGCGATTCAGCCGTGCGCTTCTTTCATAAAAGTCCTGGGTGCTGAATAATTTGCGACCCGATGTAGGGGAGAGGGTTCTGTGTGTCAGCCATATGGGGTTCAGTACCCCCGAACCAATAAGTTATTTGCCGAAGATGTAATGGTAATTATAAGCGCCATACGGAGGAATAGTGTACTTATGACAAAGGCGATTGAAGTTGTGTATGAAAATAACGTTTTTAAACCTCTTGGGCCGGTGTAAGGTATAAAAGAACATTAGAGGATGGTAGCGATATTCTCCCGGCTTCCTGTCAAAAAAGGACATTTAAAATTTCGCGGAACAATAACTCACGAAGAAGCACGGGCAATGCAGAAATGCATTGATGAGGGGTTTGAATCCTTAAGGTTGCTGGAAAAATTGCTTTAAATACCAACGCCGTAATCGCCTACCGGGAAGGACTTTTTTATTGGTTACTCTCCAGAGCGGATCAATCCTGATGACGATGAGCACATGTTAAAGAACATCACCAAGATCGTTTCTGGCATGGACAAAAAGACGCCCGATGATCTGGTGGAACTCTACGGGCTTGTCACAAATGTGTACCGGGCACCCTCGATCAAGACTGCTGAAGCGGCTAAAGATATCGAAAATATCCAACGCGACCTCAATATCGCTTTGATGAACGAGCTCTCGATGATCTTTGCCCGGCTCGGGCTTGACACAGAAGAGGTGTTGAAAGCTGCCGGTACTAAATGGAACTTCCACCATTACAAACACGGCATGGTCGGGGGCCACTGTATTCCCGTAGATCCGTACTACCTTGTCCAGAAGGCAAAGGAAGTCGGGTATCATTTTCAGGTGATCCTTGCGGGTCGCTCCATCGATGATGGGATGCCGAAGTACGTGGCCGAGATGGCGGTTAAGGGCCTGAACAAGGTAGGTAAGACCATAAAAGGTTTAAATGTCCTCATCATGGGCCTGACATAAAAGGAGGATGTCGCGGATATCCGGGAGTCACCGGTCGAGAATATGGTTCATGATCTCAAGGAGTATGATGTGGAAGTGTACGGGTATGACCCTCTGCTTCCGGATTCGGTGATTAAGCATTTAGGTGCAAAGCCTTTTCCTAAACTGGATAAGAAGATGGATGCGATTATTATCGTGGTTGCTCATGCACCGTTTAAGAATATAAGTGTTCAGGAGATTCGTTTGCTTATGAACGATAAGCCGGTTCTGGTGGATGTAAGGGGAATGGTGGACCGGCATGCGGCGGAGTAGCTGGGGATGTTTTACCGGAAGTTGTGATTATTCTATGTCTCAATTTTTTAGTAATTTTAATCGAATCGTTTTAAAAATAGATAAATAGTACAATTCGATACAATATTGTACTATGGATGAATCTGTGAAAACAATTCTGCATTCATGGATTGATAAAAAAATTCCTGCCCTCAAACCCAGAAACCTGACGTTAGATGAGTATATTAATGCAAAACCAAAAAAAATCATCGTTGCAACGGGTTTTCGGCGATGCGGAAAGACCTGCCTTCTGCTTAGGTTAATCAGTACCCTGCTTGTAGAGAATCGCAAAGAAGAAGTATTTTATATAAATTTTGAAGATGAACGAATACCTCGTGATACAAAATTCTTATCAGACCTTATTCCCTCTCTAAAAGAGACTTTTTTTGCCGAACCAAAATTTCTGTTCCTGGATGAAATTCAGGAAATGCCGGACTGGAGCCGGTGGCTACGTCGGATTTATGATAATTATGATACCGCAATATTTGTGACGGGCTCCAGTTCAAAAGTATCCAGCCATGAAATACCCACCGAGCTACGGGGGCGGTGCCTTGAAGTAAAAGTGTTTCCTCTTTCGTTTAAAGAATTTCTTGCATTCAAAGAAATTCAAATTGATAGTCAATCGGTCCAGTACTCTGAAAATGAGCGGGCAACGGTTGCAAAGGCACTGGACGAATTCCTCTATTATGGCGGCATGCCTGAAGTTGTTCTTGCACCGGAAGAGAAGAAAATCGAAATTTTGCAGCAGTATTACAGCACGGTTGTGTCAAAAGATATTTCGGAGAGATTCCGGATCAGGAACGATGAGGCGCTCAAAGCCCTGCTACGGTTACTCATTAACTCGAACCGGTATTCAATAAGCAAGATATACAACACTTTAAAAAGTATGGGATATGCGGTGGGAAAGACCAGTCTTGCCAATTACATCGGCTATATTGAATCATCATATTTCCTGATTAGCATCCCGGTCATTTCACCAAAAATTAAGGAGCAGATGCAATGCCCCCGCCAGTGCTACTTGATAGATAACGGGTTTATTTCCGCATTGTCCACCCGGTTCTCTAAAAATTCCGGACGCCTTTATGAAAACGCGGTGGCAATAGAGCTCATGCGGAGAGCAGACTTTAACACAACCATTTATTACTGGAAGGACCGGTTTGGCAAAGAGGTGGACTTTGTGATAAAGGCGGGTACGGAAGTCCGGCAGTTGATTCAGGTCTGCTACGAGATTTCGCATCCCGATACAAAAGAGCGTGAAACAAGCGCGATCTTACGTGCTTCCATAGAACTGGAATGCGATAATCTTCTGGTTATTACCGGGGACTATGAAAGGACTGAACAATTGCATAATAAGACTATACAATTTATCCCCCTCTGGAAATGGCTTTGTACCGGTCCAGTACATGGGAAAGGATCCAGCCTATCAGATATCTACTCTTAAATTAAATTTTGTCAACCCCGATAATACCTCATTTTTTAAACGGGAGGTTACGATTGTCCATGCAATGGTGAGTCTGAAATTTCCGGTGGGGATGGTGTTGACGGACCGTGGACCCTTGAGCGGGAACTGATCCTGAAGCTTCGTATCCTTTGTCTTTTGAGGGGTGAATTACCCCCTTTTTTTAAGAGACCTTATGGGAGCATGCCCCTCAGGGAGTCCGCTTACTCTGCTGCCAGAGGGGTTCTACGTCGTGGTGTTGGGTGATCTCATGGGGGTTTTATGCTGACTGGAATGGTTCAGGTTGCAGAAAATGGAAAATTCCGTCACACCGATTTTAAGAATCGCCATTTTGGGGGGATTTGAGGTGAATAGGGTTAGATCTGCGGTTTGAAATGTACACTAATGGATGCTATTGGGAGACAGATCAGCATTAAGATGACCTATGGGTTGTTGGGATGAGAAAAATATGGGTTTTTCCGGTTCCCGGTATCCGGATATGACCGTTGGATCCCATGGTAGGAGATGAGACCAGGGGTTTCCCTTGTGGCAGGTGTCTCCGTCGTGAGGGTGCACACCCCATGAAGGTCTTTGGCTGACCGGAGCGGCTTTAGGTTGCAGAAACGTGGGAATTCCGTCACACGGTTTTGGGGAGGAGCCAGTTTGGGGAGATT
>JAURZP010000017.1 GCA_030653335.1 Methanoregula sp.
TGGCGATGGTCCGGGCCTTTTCTATCGCGGTACAGAGTGCATCCGGTTCACCGGTGCCAATCCGGAACGTCTTACCGGAAATAAGCCTGACTTCCACCGCTCCGTATCCGGAAACATTATAGAGCCGCCCGTGCGGAGTAAAGCGGATGCCCCAGCCATAGTACCAGGGATTGGTAACCGCCATAACCGAATCAATGTCTGCCAACGGCCAGCTCTTCCGGATAAGCCCGACCGGGCCGAACCGGATCCGGAGGTTATCGTTACCAACCGATACCGTGAGCGTGGAAAAGATCGCGAGCACAACGATCATGATACCAAGCACAAAGACCGTGACCCAGACAATCCCGAACAGGTACATGGACGTAAGAATGATGATGATGACTGCACTTATCGCCCCGATGATCAGGGATCCCCGCTGGGTTCGCTCGTACAATTCCCGGGGATTCCGGGATCCGTCGGCCCCTGATGGACCGGGGCTATTCACGGGAAGATTCCCGGCAGGGAACGGGAGTCCTGCATCACTGCGGTTCTGTACCTTTATCGTGTGAGCATAAGGGCACCAGCCCATCCATTCATGAACAATTTTTGACAGGAGGCGTGTAAAAGTCATACGAGCACCTTCACTTTTTCGAACAGTTCTTCTGCCATGCCGGTCGGGTCTGCGGTTTTCTCAATCCTGATGCCGAGCTCGGTTGCATAATCCCAGAGCAACTCGATACATTTGGTATACCGCTGGCATGTGCCGCAGTCGCCATCATGTTCATACCAGACCTGCATCCCGTGTTTGCCAGAAATGAAAATAATGGCAGGAGTCCGGAAGGGTATCGAACGCCCAAGCAGGATGCCCCGTTCTGCATTGATCTTTTCTATCACGATCTGGTTTGCGTGTGCCATCTCCCGGAGGGCCGATTCAATTTTCTCGTCCATGACAAGAAGGGCCTTGGAAACCGCCTGCCGGGAGATGCCCAGCAGGTTGGCTATCGCAATATTGGATGAGCCATCACGCTTCATCTTCCAGAATCCGAATTGCTTTTCATTCGTGGGCAGATGCATATGTCAATATTGTGGGGTTGACACAAAATAGTTTCGTTTGGGTCCCGGAACCAGAATGATCGCATCCGGATCTGAATAACCCAACACACGTCAGAGGATGCTGCCGGGAAGTACCAGCAAGGCCTCCCATGTCGTGTCAGTCACTTACTCCCCTGAAGAACTGCCCCCCGGAGACAAGCATAAGATCTATCGACATCAGGAGGGGGACGAAATATCAAAAAAATTAGAGCCCGGGTGAGCAACCCTTCTCGTACTACGATTCCCAATCATTCCTTCATCTTTTGGAGAACCAGATTGGCCGCGTGCTCACCGGAGAGGAGCATCCCGCCAAATACTGCGCCCATGCGGCTCTCGCCCCCGACAGCATTGGCTGCCATACCGGCAACAACCAGACCGGGGAATACCTCTTTGGTATGCTGGATGATATGGGATTCGGCCCGGTCAGCCCACATGAAACTCTCACCTTTAACCTGGAGATTCCCGCCCTTCTTCTCCACAAGCCGGGCAACGACCGCATCATGACCTGTAGCATCGACCGTATACCGGCAGCCCATGACAAGGGGATCGACATGGAGTTTTCCCATCTCAACGGCAGTCCAGTTGATCACGAGTCCGCTGATCCGCCCGTCTGCCTTGATCATGACATCCTCAACGGACGTAAGATTGAAAAATTCAGCCCCGGCATCACATGCGGCAACGGTAAGCTTGGAGACTGCTTCGACAGATTTTGCAACATAATATCCCTCTTTATAGGCAGCAGAGCGGATATGAAAGCGGTCAAGAAGGCGGCGCGCTTCTTCCTGCACAACAATCCGGGGGAACATCATCCCCCCGCCCCACATCCCGCCACCGACAGAGAGTTTCTTCTCGATGATCCCGACCTTGATGCCTTTTTCCGCGATCAGTGCTGCACAGGTAAGCCCGGCAGGCCCGGCTCCCACGACCGCCACGTCCAGTTCCATATAATCAATCAGGGTATTCATCTGGGCTGAAAGGATCGCCCTGCTGATGGTAATTTCATCGAGTTCCATGGTAATTGCCTCTAAAATTATTATTCAGAATACTATTAACAATGGTATGAGATGAGGAAGAAAATTTGAGTTATTTTTTCGATTGCGAATAAGCCTGGGCAATTTCACACAAATCCTGTGCAACCCCGATGGGTTCATTTCCCACTATGATACAAACCGGCTCTTTTCCCATTCCTCCGGCATCGCAGATAATTTTCGGCACTCTTCCACCGGCAGCCCGGACTGCCTCTGCCGCCTTCCACTGCATCGATGACCCCTCTGCATTCCTGAGTCCGGCAGGCTCGGTCCTCCGGTCAATCATGGCAGACACCCAGCCTTGCTGTGTGCAATAGTCTGACAGCCAGTCTGAAAACCCCGGGGGATTTGCAAAATCGATCCCGGCCCGGACGGACGGATCGGTCTTCATGAGTTCGATGATGAACCGGGCCATATGGCTCGATTTCCCGAACCGGACTCTCCCGGCAGCCCGTGGCATATTGTTGATGATGGTTATCCGGCCATCTACGGCCATGACGTCATCGGGAGTTTTTGCATGCGGTTGTGCAAATACCATGTTAGTCCTGACTTCAGGTATGATGGCGACAAATTCCCGGCACGCCTCAATCTCCTTAAGGGCGATCATCATCCGTCCGTACATATCAATCTCAGTTGCGAGGTCAGGTTGTTTCATTGTCCTACCCTGTTCATTTGAATAATATGACGGGAAGGAATATTGTAGCTGTGGTTGCTTGGCCCGATCCCCCTGAACATTGTATGAAAGTATGAATACGGGGATTACATCAAAGGTTGCCACTAATCACCCTGAACCCGGTACCGGGAGGGTGGTAAAAAAGATGACGTGTTACATTTGTGAAAAAGAGGGAGAAGAGAGCGACGCCGTAGCAGTCTGCGTTGCCTGCGGTATGCGAACCTGCATGAAACATACGATCCAGAAAAAAGTTGATATCGGGGAGGGGCAGTAATGGCTTCGCTTGCCAACCGCAGTATCGCAGAAGCCGTTGGGACGGCACTCCTCGTGTACTTCGGTGCCGGGGCAGCGGCGATCACGCTGATGATGGCGCACGGGACAAAACCGGCAACACCGTTCAACATCGGCATCGGCCAGCTCGGCGGGCTCGGCGCGACCGCACCATTTCCCGGAATTGGGTATGGGCAGGCAATCCTTGTCGAGGCGATAGCAACCTTCGTGCTGATGCTCGTGATCATGAGTGTCGCGGTAGACAAACGTGCCCCACCGGGATTTGCCGGGCTCATTATCGGCCTGACCGTAGCCGGCATGATTACGGCGACTGGCAACATCGCCGGGGCCTCGCTCAACACGGCCCGGACATTCGGACCATACATGATGGACTTCCTGTTTGGCGGTCCGAACCTCTGGGTGTTCTTCCCAATCTACGTCATCGGTCCGGTCATTGGTGCGGTAGTTGCAGCAGTCTTCTACGAACGGATTACCGCTGAGTGAAGGCGGCCACATCATCTTTTTTATCGGGGATCTCAGGTATCCGGCCGCTCTTCGCGTACGTGTAGAGGTTCACAGCAGCGATACCCGCTATCGTTGATACGACAAATATCATTCCACACAATATGAACATATACAAAACCGCAGCTGCGATCCACGTATCTCCCGGGTACCAAAAGAGCAGCATATCGGGTGCAATAACCCCGTAGACAACACGGAAGAGCAGTGATGTCATCGCCGCAACAGATACAACCAGTATGAGAAGGAAGAAGCAGGTAAACAACTCGCCCCGGACATTTTTCATCAGGGCAATCGATCCTGCAACCGCATCGGGCAGGCGCCTTTTTTCAAGGACGAGAAGGGGGATAACAAACAGGGTCAGTATCAACAGGACAATGTTGATACCCGATACGACAACTATCGAAGTGACCGCTGACAGAATGGCATACGTGCCACCGATTGGGCCTGTGCTATAAACTTCCGGAAAAAGTATGAAGTTGAAAGGGAACTGATCAAGGACAGGATACAGGGTAAAACGCATGTATCCGGAATAATAGAGGGGGACATACGTTGCAGTACCAAGGAGTGCGAGGAGTACCGACCAGTTCGTGAGTGGTCGCAGGTAGCTCTTTGTCCGGGATAGTCCTTTAAGGAAGGAGACGGGCTTGCCTGTTTTTGGAGATATGGTTAAGATCAGACCGGCCATCAGGACGGTCAGGAAAAATACACTTGCGAGGTCGATAACAAACGTCAGGACAAGCCAGCGCGGAAAATTAATTACATAGTACGGATAGGTGCCAAGAAGATGGAGCCCGTACTGGGCGATGAACATGAAAGCCATCACAAGACCGGTCAGGAACGAGAACCAGAGCAGTTGTTTATTCTCAACCAGGGTTTTTATGCTCACTATCGCAATGCTGGTCCCACGGTCAATTCGCCCCGTTCCCCCGGATTTACCATCCGGTTCCAACGGATGTACGGTAACCGGTGGGGTTGAAAGCACCGTTGAAGCGGTGCGCAGGACCGGTGCATTCGGGCACCAGCCCATCCATTCATGAATAATTTCTGATATGCGTGTCAATGTCATACCATCGCCTTCACTTTCGTAAACAGTTCTTCTGCCATCTTCGTTGGATCTGCGGTCTTCTCTATCCTGATGCTGAGCTCGGTTGCATAATCCCAGAGCAGTTCGATGCATTCGGTATACCTCTGGCACGTACCGCAGTTACCGTCATGCTCGTACCAGACCTGCACCCCGTGTTTCTCTGATACGAAGATGATTGCAGTGGTCTGGAAGGGTATCGATCTGCCGATAAGGATACCCCGCCCGGCATTGATCTTTTCGATCGCGATCTGGTTTGACTGCGCCATCTCGCTCAGTGTTGACCCGATCTTCTCGTCCATGAGAAGGAGCGCACGCGATACCGCCTGGCGGGAGATGCCGAGCCGGTTGGCAATAGTGATATTGGGCACGCCACTTCTCCGCAGTGCCCAGAACCCGAATTGTTTGTCGTTCGTTTGCAGCTGCATGCGTCAACATTGGGATGTTGACTATATATATGTTCGGGCTGGTAGCAGAACAAGGATGGATGCAACTGTTTCATAATGATTTCCAATCCGAGACCCTGGCGACCCCCTTACAAAGAATGTTCCTGCCACCAGATCGCGATCCGAACCGCAATAACCTTGAAGGCCGGAGTTCAAAAGAGAACAAAAGGGAGATGACATGAAAGATTCCCGTACCTTTTCACCGGAATTTACCTACACCCACGCGATGGTGAAACGACTTGCAGCAATTGCCGCAGCCCGGGAAGTCATCCTTCATGCGCATCTCGTTCCGAAATGGGAAGTCTCGATCCGCAGGGAGCAGCTCATAAGGGCTGCGCACGCATCCACCGCAATTGAAGGAAACCCGCTCACACTCGAAGAAGTGAGCCGGCTGGCTGAAGGCCGGGACGTGATGGCAGCAAGACGCGCAAAAGACGAGGTGCTCAACTACCTGCGGGTGCTGGAACATATCAACGCATACCAGAACGTGGGTCAGATCTCGGAAGATCATCTCCTCGCGCTCCACCATGACATCACGCAGAATACCCTCGATGACCCGGCAACCGAAGGAACGTTCCGTAAGGTCCGGGTCGTGGTCGGGAACCGGCACACAAAGGAAGTGGTGTACTCTCCCCCGCCTCCAAAAGATGTTGCCCCGCTGATGACCGCTCTCATCGACTGGCTGAATTCTGATGCCTCGCACCAGATGCACCCGGTGCTCATTGCCGGGATTGCGCACTACGAGCTCGTGCGGATTCACCCGTTTGTTGATGGCAACGGGCGGACTGCCCGGGCACTTGCCACCCTGATCCTTGCGATGCGGGAGTTTGATATCAAGCGGTTCTTTACACTGGATGATTTCTACGACAGCGACCGGCCCGCGTACTACGCGGTGCTCAAAGCGGTGAACAAGACCTATCCGGACTCAACAGTCTGGCTGGATTACTTCACAGAAGGCGTAGATCTCTCGCTGCACCGGGTGAAAGAGCGGGTGTTGCTGCTCTCGTCCGAGAAGCACCGGAAAGATTCGGGCGGGCAGGTGGCGCTGTCCGAGCGGCAGATGAAGATTATTGAGTACATTCATGCCAATGGATCGATAAAGAGTGGAGATTTGATGCGATTGTATGGCATTTCCCGCCAGGCTGCCGGGAAAGAACTTGCCGGGATGCTGGAGCGGAATCTCATAAAAACTGAAAGAAAGGGACGTGCCACACAATATGTCATTGTGTGAGCTGTCGCTCTCTTGTCGTACAGGGTAGACACCGATGTGAGAAAAACCACCGCTTCTTTTCTTGGTTGTCGATTTGGTTGTCGATTTGGTTGTCGATTAAGTTGTCGAACAGGAGTAAAATTGTAACAAAAATATTCCAGAAACCACGGGCCGAATTTCTTATATTTTCAGATTTTTTTTTAGCGATAATGGAAAAACCGGGTACTTTTTCCTGAAACAATCCGATGAGTAAGTATGTTACTTGTAGCAGCCCGGTGTCGTGTTCACTCGGAACATTGCGAGGAATTTGCTCTTCTGGTGTAACGGATTACCCCCCCTGTCCATGCAGAACCCGGGTGTATCAGATATGAACCTCATGCCAATGTCTTCGATGCAGGGTTATTCGTTTTCTGTGAAGAGTGGGAGTGCCAGAAATACCTTGACGATCATATCGCTACCCCCCATATGCAGGCACATTTTGCGAAATGTGCTGAGTGAATGGCTGTACCAACCGAATTAACCGTGTATGATGTATCGGATCTTCAGATGACTATACTACCGTAACCCCAAGATTCGATTCTCTTTTCGTTTTCATAAACCAGAAACATGATCGCCCCTGTGGTCAAAAAATATTTCTCTTGTTATGGCAATTTTATAAAACAAATCTCCCACAAAAATACCTGTAGGACGAAAATATCTGAATAACTCTTGTTTTAAAGTGATGCCGGCCATGTTCTCAAAGAAATCCCGTACCATCTCAGTTATCCTGATCCTCCTTATCCTTGTCATCACTTCCCTGATGGTCTATTCCATCGCTGCAGAGACGCAGAAAACGCTCAAAGGAGCGGTCCAGGATAAACTGATCTCTGTTGCCGGGGCCACCGCATCCCAGATCGACGGGGATGCATTCGCACGGATTACAAGTGGTGAAGAAAACACGCAGAATTTTATCCGGATCCGGGATCAGCTCTGGCGGGTAAAACTGGCGACTCCGGATATCCGTTTCATATACACCATGCGGAAAAACGGGGATGCGGTTGTGTTTGTGGTCGATGGGGATTACGGGCATGCAGCTGATGCCGCAAAGATCGGCCAGCCTTATCCTGAGGCAGAGCCGGAACTCATCTACGGGTTTACAGCCCCCTCAGCCAATGAAGAGTTCACAACGGACCCGTGGGGGACCGTGCTATCAGGATTTTCACCCATCAGGGACAGTACAGGAAACGTAGTGGGCATTGTCGGTGTTGATATGGACAGCACTGTTGTCTCGGCAGAGCTGGACCGGCTGAACCTGATTATCTATGGTATCGGAATCCTTGCCATGATCGCGGCGGTCATCGGCATTATCATGATCGAACGTCGCCGGGAAATGGATGAGCAGAAAGTTGAAGAGAGCGAGAGAAAGTACCGTCTCCTCTTCGAACGGGCAGGCGATGCCATTTACCTTCTGGAGGCAGAAGGTGAGAACCAGGGGAAAATTGTCACGGCAAACAAAGCCGCTGCTGATATGCACGGTTATTCAGTTGACGAACTGCAACACCTCAATATCACTGACCTGGATGCACCTGCGGAAAAAATCAGTGCACCTGATAAGTTTGACCGGATACTGAACGGAAAATGGCTGTATGGTGAGCTTTTCCACCGTAAAAAAAACGGGTCTGAGTTCACGGTTGAAATCTCTGCAGGTCTGCTCGATCTCGGTACGAAAAAATATATTCTGGCAATAGACCGGGATATATCCGAACGAAAACAGACTGAAAAAGCATTGAAACAAGCGACCAAAAAGATCAACCTGTTAAACTCTGTTACGTTCAACGATATCCAGAATGCCCTCTTCAGCCTCAAAGGGTTTCATGAACTGGCAAGATCTGCCGGAAGCTACGAGAAGATGAAAGGTTATCTTGACACGGAAGAAGAATCTGTCCAGAGAATTACCCGATCGCTCAACTTTGCGAATTGTTACCAGGATCTTGGAATCAAGCCGCCGAAGTGGCAGAATGTCAACCAGACGTTTGTTTTTGCCATCTCGCACCGGGATTTTTCCTCCATCAGCCGCAATGTACATGTCGACGGGCTGGAAATTTATGCTGACCGCATGCTCGAACGGGTATTTCTGGCGTTAGCAGATAATGTCCTGAAGCATGCAAAGACTGCAACAGAAGTGGCCATGAGATATCATGAGACCCCTGACGGGCTTACGCTTGTTTTTGAGGATAACGGGATCGGGATTTTGGATGACAGGAAAGATGCGGTGTTTGAACGTGGTTCTGGATCCCATAAAGGCATGGAATTGTTCCTGGTACGGGAGATCCTCTCCATCACCGATATCTCGATAAAAGAGACCGGTGAATCCGGCAAAGGTGCCCGGTTTGAAATTATGGTACCGAAGGGTGCCTACCGGTTTGTGGGCACAGCCTGAAAAATCCCCCATGATAACCGGTTCAACCTACCCGCATTGAGGATGACTGTCCCGGGGATTCCTGACAAAATGGGTTTCGGCAGAATGTATCAGGGAGTCAGACCGGGTCCCATTACCTTACCCGATCAATACCGATCCCGACGATCGTATTATATGAAAATATTTTTTCCTCCTTAAAAAAAACGAGGACTTTTTCTTCGAAGCAAGAAAAGAAATACACTTATTAATAACCTGTGTAGCAATATCCATTGACCTACACGGAGAAAAGTATCATGTATACCGTCCTCTATGTTGATGACGAGCCGGCACTTCTCGAACTGGGAAAAACATTCCTCGAGCTGTCGGGTTCCTTCACCGTAGATACCGCACTCTCTGCAAAAGAGGGTATTGAGGCACTGAAAAAAACTGCCTTTGACTGCATTGTCGCCGATTACCAGATGCCGGAAATGGACGGCCTCGCATTTCTCAAATTTTTACGGAAAGAGAACAACTGGATCCCGTTTATCCTCTTCACCGGCCGGGGACGCGAGGAAGTGGTCATCGAGGCGGTGAACTCCGGTGTTGATTATTACCTCCAGAAAGGAGGAGATCCCAAATCACAATTCGTTGAACTGGAACATAAGATCAAACTCGCAATAGAACGCCGACGTACGGATGATGAGCTTAAGGAATCACGGCAGCGGATGACAGACATCATAGACCACCTGCCGGACGCTACCCTGGCAATCGACCTGGACGGGAAGGTTATCGCATGGAACCTGGCAATGGAGGAGATGACCGGGGTACATACAGAGCAGATCCTGGGAAGAGGGGATCATTCCTATGCCATCCCGTTTTACGGAACAAGGCGCCCCATCCTCCTCGACCTTATTTTAAGGGATGATGAAGAGACCTGGAAAAAATATCCGCAGATCATCAGAAAGGACACCAAACTGATCTCGGAGATCCACATCCCCATCCTCTATGGCGGAAAAGGCGCCTACCTCTGGTTTATCGCATCCCCGCTCTATGACACGCACGGCAACATCACCGGGGCAATCGAGTCCATCCGGGACATCACTGACCGGAAGATGGCTGAGAATGAACTGAGGGCTGCATATGAGCAGAACGCTGCAGCAGAAGAAGAGCTGCGTGATCAATACGATGAGCTGAAAAAGAGCGGGGACGCACTTCAAGAGAGTGAGGAGAATTACCGTACCCTGTTTGATGAGGCTGCGGATCTCATCGCCATTGTGGATGCGCACGGCACGTTTCTCAACCTGAACAGGAAGTTTGTTGAGGAGAGTGGTTACCCGCGGGAAGAGATGATAGGCAAAAACGTGCTGACATCAGGGATGGTTACTGCCCCCTCCGCTGCGAAGATCGCATTTCACCTGGGCCAGATTTTCCTTGGGAGTAAATCTCCCCTCTTTGAAATTGACGGTGTGACAAAGAACGGGACAATTATACCCTATGAGATCCGGGCGACCCCTATCATAACAAACGGGAAAATTTCAGCAGTACAGGCGACCTTGCGAAATCTCACCGAGCGAAAAAACGCGGAAAAAGAGATCAGCGATCGTAAAAAGATGTTAGAAGAGATCGTTTCAGGCTCCCCCATCCCGCAGTTTGTCATCGATAAAAACCACCGGGTCGTCAGCTGGAACCGGGCACTGGAGGAATCCAGTGGCGTGAATGCAAAGGAGGTGCTTGGTACAACACATGCCTGGAAAGCGTTCTATGACAAGGAACGGCCGTTGCTTGCGGACCTGCTGATAGAGAATGAACTTAAAAAAATTCAGGAGTGGTATGCCGGGAAATCTGACAAGTCAAAATATGTCGATGGGGCATACGAAGCAACCGACTTTTTCCCGCGAATGGGAGGGGGCGGCATCTGGCTCTACTTCACGGCAGCAGTGCTCCGTGATTCTGAGGGTAATATCGTAGGCGCAGTTGAAACACTTGAAAATATTACCGAACGCAAAAAAGCAGAGGAAGAGCTGCGAGCTTCCTATGAGCAGATCACTGCTTCAGAAGAAGAACTCCGGGACCAGCTTGAACAGCTGCAAAAAGGGGAGGGTGCGCTCCGCGAGAGTGAGAAGAATTACCGCAGCATCCTTGAAAATATCCAGGATGCTTACTACCGAAGTGATAGTGCAGGAAATCTCATACTGGCAAGCCCCTCAATAGCACAACTGCTCGGCTACGACTCGGTATCAGACCTGATCGGGAAAAATATTGCCCAATCCTTCTATTACCATCCGGAAGAACGCTCAAAACTCCTTGCTGAATTAACCAGCAGGGGATCGATCACTGATTATGAAGTGACGTTGAAAAAGCGGGACGGAAAGCCGGTACCTGTCTCGACAAGCAGCCACCGGTATTATGATCATTCCGGCAATTTTCTCGGTGTTGAGGGGATATTCCGGGACGTTACCGAGCGCAAACGGTCGGAAGAAGAGAGAACGTTTAAAAATGTCATCCTGTCAACACAGCAGGAAACATCCCCTGATGCGATCCTCATCGTGGATGAAAACGGGAATATCCTCAATTATAATCAGAAATTTATCGGGATCTGGGGAATTCCGGAATTACTCATAGTATCCCGGACAGATGAACCGGTGTTGCAATATGTCGTAGCACAGCTTGCTGATCCGGAAGCGTTCCTTAACCGGGTCAGGCATCTCTATGATCATAAAGAGGAGAAGAGCTTTGAAGAGCTCCTGCTTAAGGACGGGAGGATACTGGAACGGTATTCGGCTCCGATGCGGGGAGAAAAGGGGAAATATTACGGGAGGGTGTGGTACTTCCGGGATATCACCGGTCGTAAGAGGTCAGAAGAGATGCTGCGGGAGAGCGAATCGCACCTCAGCAGCATCATCCGTGTTGCACCGATTGGTATCGGTGTCGCATCCAACCGGACCATCCAGACGGTCAACGACCGGTTCTGCCAGATGACCGGGTACACCGAAGAAGAACTCATCGGCAAACAGGCTCGTTTCCTCTACCCGACGCAGGAGGACCATGACTTTGTCGGCAGGGAGAAATATGCCCAAATCGCACAGAAAGGGACCGGTTCGGTCGAGACACGATGGCAGAAAAAAGACGGGACGGTTATCGATATCCTCCTGTCCTCGACACCGGTCGATCCTTCTGACCTGTCCAGGGGCGTGACGTTTACTGCACTTGATATCACCGAACGAAAAAAGATAGAAGATTCGCTCAGGGCAAATGAGGAGAAATACCGCTCTCTTGTTGATAACCTCAATGTGGGTGTCTACCGGAACACCCCTCAATTTCCCGGCAGGTGGCTCTGGGCCAACCCGGCATTTGTCCGGATATTCGGGTATGACTCTTTACCGGAGTGTATGGAACACCCGGTCACCGATATCTATGTCAATCCGGATGATCGGAAAAAACTCATCCAGGTGTTGGAAACCGAAGGTTTTGTCAGGGATTTTGAACTGCAGCAGAAAAAGAAAGACGGAACACCCATCTGGGTTTCAGTCACCGCACAGGCAAAGAAGAACCCGGATGGAACAATTGAATGGATTGACGGGATCTGTGACGATATCACTGCTTTAAAGGATGCAGAGGAGAGGGGCAGGCGTTACCAGCTCGAGATGTCACGGGCTATCGATTATCTGCCTGATGCCACCTTCATCATCGACCGGAAAGGTACGGTCCTTGCATGGAACCGGGCGATTGAAGATATGACCGGGGTTTGTGCAAAGGATATCATCGGCAGGGGAGATTATGAATATGCCATCCCGTTTTACGGACACCACCGTCCGATCCTGATCGATCTCATCTTTGCATCTGAGGATGAGTTGAAAAAAGGAGATTACCTTGAGATAAAACGGACCGGGGAGATCCTTTCTGTCGAGACCCAGAATCCGATACTCAAAGGCAAACCCTCGGTTGTAAGGGCTATTGCCGCTCCCATCTATGACGAAGGCGGAAACGTTGCCGGTGCCATCGAAACGATCACGGATATCACCGAACTGAAACGGGCGCAGGAAGATCTCAGGGAATCGGAGAACAGGTACCGGACCATCTTTGAGAACACCGGGGCCGCGACCGTCCTTTTAGAGGAAAATACCATAATATCCATTGCCAATGTAGAATTCGAGCGAATGTCAGGATATCTGCGGGAGGAACTTGAAGGCAAAAAGAGCTGGACGGAATTTGTGGTAAAGGAGGATCTCGAGCGGATGCTTGCCCAGCACCGCTTGCGGCGGGAGAAGCATGAGGTGGCCCTGAGACATTACGAGTTCAGGTTCGTTACAAAAACCGGTGAGATCCGCAATATCTTCTTAACCATCGATGTAATCCCGGGCACGAAACAATCGGTGGCCTCCTTAATGGATATCACCGCCCAGGTCCGGGCCCAGGATGCCGTGAAACTGGCGAATAAAAAACTCAATCTCTTATCGGGCATTACACGCCATGATATCAGGAACCAGCTCCTGGCACTCTCGGGATATCTTGAGCTGTCGAAGGAGTCTCCGGCCGACCCGGCCCGCACATCAGAATTCATTAACAAGGAAGCGGTTATCGCAGATACCATCACCCGCCTTATCAATTTCACAAAGGACTATGAGGACATGGGCATAAATGCTCCCGCATGGCAGAATGTTCATGCGGTTATTGGTAAAGCCATTACCCTGCTTCCGATGCGGGATATCCGTGTTGATGCCGGAGATCCTGCCCTTGAGGTATTCGCTGATCCGCTGCTGGAAAGAGTGTTCTACAATCTTATCGACAATGCACTGCGGTACGGCGGGGACCGGATGACCGCTATATGGGTCTCGTCGCACATGAGCGGGAACGGGCTGGTAATTGTATTCGAGGATGACGGTGCAGGAATTGCCATTCAGGACAAAGTCCATCTCTTTGAGAAAGGTTTTGGGAAAAACACCGGCCTCGGGCTTTTTCTCACCAGGGAGATCCTCGAGATCACCGGGATTACCATCACCGTGAACGGTGAACCCGGTAACGGGGTACGGTTCGAGATCACGGTGCCAAAAGGTGCGTACCGGTTTGCGGGCACTCAATAAAAAACTCAAAAAAAATTGAGCATCTGAACAGGGGAATGACAGATCCCCAGGTTCCTGCATTTTACATCTTGTTGAAAAATATTAACAATTCCTTGTCAGTCCTTCCCGGATGGATTGTTGCGTTGCAACTTATAATGCCAGAGAACTATGCAACTTTTTTATACTATTTGGCAACTCTCTCATCAATGCGGGGAATTCCTCATGCCAAGTCCTGTTTTTTGTCCCGCAGGAATCTCAATAGGATATATAAGATTGGTTATGGAATTATATGAGAGATTAAAAGAGCATGGACCTGCGACATAAAGCGGTATGGGGTTTTACAGGTGTTATCGTAGTCACCATGGTCATCCTTGCGGGCCTGTCCTATTTTATTATACTGGGCAATTACGAAAATCTCGAGTCCACCTATGTCCGTTCCGATGTAAATCTTGTCACCAAGAATATCGATAGTGAAGTCATTAACCTGAAATCCAATGCCCCGGACTGGGGTGCATGGGATGACACCTATGCCTTTGTCCAGGGAGAAAAACCGGATTTTACAGCAGTCAACCTTGTTAATGCCACGTTCAGGACCCTGCGTGCCGGATTTATCATCATCACCGACCGGGAGGGCAGGATTCGCTATGGAGAGGGGTACGATCTGGCTTCTGACACTCCCGTGCCGCTCCGTTCTGATCTTGTTGCAGAACTTGCACAGAACCAGTCCCCGTTACGCATGGTCGGAGCTACAAGCGGAGTATCAGGGTTCCTCAGCCTGCCGGAAGGGCCGGTCATTCTCAGTTCATACCCAGTGCTTCACAGCGACTACACCGGGCCTGCACAGGGCACCGTGATCATCGGCCGGTATGTGGATGATGCGGAGATCCGGCTCCTGACCGCAGGTACCACCCCTACCTTTTCCATCCAGCCATTCGATCAAGCTATTATCCCACCGGCAGATCTCGCCCTGCTCACGGGAACCGGTGATACTGCGATCGTTGTCCACCCCCTGGACGAGAACCTGGTGGAAGGACAAAAGGTGCTTCGGGATATTTATGGCAGGGACGCCCTCCTGCTCACCGTTCAGGTACCCCGCGATATCTACCAGCAGGGAAAGAAGACCATCCTCTTTTTCATCGTGCTCCAGCTCGGGATCGTGCTCGTAGTGGGCATTCTCGGCATCATTGTCCTTGACAGGATGGTGCTTGCACGCATGAGCGCCATCAGTTCGGATATCA
>JAURZP010000018.1 GCA_030653335.1 Methanoregula sp.
AAATTAAATCAAAAGACAAATCAATAGATAACATCAATTCACTTTTACTTACTCGGTATCAGCGGAGAATAAACCGTTCTGGCGTTCTCTGTTTTCCGAATAAAATCATTTGTTTCACAGGAATACGGCGAGTTCCATGAGTTTCGAATCAAAAACTATCCGGGATATTATTTTTGAGAATATTAACCGCACAACCTTTCTTCCGTCTATTCAGAGAGAGTTCGTCTGGGATCCAATTGCAATCGAAAAACTATTTGATTCCATTATGGGAGACTACCCGATAAGTTCGTTCCTATTCTGGAGAATTCAGGAAGAGCATACAAAAGACTGGGTTGCCTACGAATTTATCCGGGACTTTGACAAGGAAGATCCCCATAATAGAGAAGCCAACGTTGCCGGTCTCCACCGGAGTATTTACCTGGTCCTTGACGGACAACAGAGACTGACCTCATTATTCATAGGTCTGAAAGGTTCCTATCGGTTTTTTTATCGTCGCTGGAAAAAAACCCGGCTTTACCTCAATCTTCTAAAACCCCAAGTGAGAAATGAAGAAAACCCCGAAGAACTGACATACCAGTTCAAGTTCAGGGAAAATGACAAGCCGGATAACCCGGACAAAGAATATTGGTACCTTATCGAAAGGATTCTGGATTATGAGGATCCTGAAGATGCTAAAAAGGACCTCAAGAAAGATCTGATATCAAAGTCTGAAGAACAGATAGATAATGCGAACCGGCTCATAGGCCGACTCCATTCAAAAATATACATCTCCAAATTAATAAATTATTACGAAGAGAAGTCCCAGGATTACGATAAGGTTGTTGAGATTTTCATACGAGCAAATACTGCTGGCAAAAAACTGGAATATTCCGATATTCTCCTTTCAACTGCAACAGCCAAATGGAAAACTCTCAATGCAAGAGAGGAAATCCAGAAATTCACCGATGAAATAAACAAGATCGGTGCAGGTTACAAATTTGATAAGGATTTTGTCCTGAAAGGCTGCCTGTATCTGACCGAAACACTTCCCATTCAATACAAGGTGAAAAATTTCTCACGGGGCAATCTTGAACTAATCGAGAACAACTGGGAGACAATAAAAACCAACATCGAAACCACAATCCACCTTGTAAACAAGTTTGGTTTCAGCAACAAGAATATCACATCGACTGCAGCCTTGTTGCCAATTGCATTCTACCTGATGAAACAAAACCGGAAAACCTTTGTCACATCCAGTAATGCTGATGATGTAAAAAATCAGAATATTATTCAAAAATGGCTGATCTTTTCATTGCTGAAAAATTCTTTTGGTGGAGCATCGGACACCACCCTTAAGAATCTCAGGGATACACTGCTCGCACAGGAGTTGTATACACAGTTTCCGGCCGAATCCCTCTATAAACGCCTCGAAATCGAGCCTGTATTTAACCAAAGCGAATTGGACGATATCAAGAATTACCAGTACAGTACCATGTACTGTTACTTAGTCCTCTCCCTCATGTACCCCGACAGGGATTGGAAGGGCAGTGTATTCCACGAAGATCATATTTTTCCGAAATCAGAATTCACAACTGCGAAACTCAAAGCTCGTGGTTACAATGATCAGAAAATCGCTGAGTATCAAAAGTATTTCAACACAATACTCAATCTTCAGCTTTTGACGGAAAGTGATAATCTGGAGAAGAGTAAGTCGGATTTTGCATTATGGCTTAGTACCCGTGATGAAAATTTTAAAGCTCGGCATACTATTCCGGCAATTGACAATTATTCATTCGATAATTTTCTTGAATTTATTCAGAAAAGGCAAGAACTCATCATTAACCCACAATCCGCAGTAAGAATCAGACCGCCAGAATTAATATTCAACCAAAAGATCTTTGTACAATGAGCCTAAAATCTAGAATGTGGCAATAATTGAGGGATTTGACGAAGATTCGATTCTTTCAGTAAACCATCTTGGAATAGTAGCCGGAGCCTTTGACGCACTGGGTATAGCAAAAATAATCGATCGGGCAATCCCCAAAACCCGTCACCACAACCTGTCCCACTCCAAGGTTATCAAAGCCATGTCGATCAATGGACTTGGCTTTGTCGAACGCCGTCTCTATCTCTTTCCCGATTTCTACGAGGATATAGCAGTTGAACGACTTCTTGGGGCAGGGGTCTGTCAAGACCAGCTTAATGATGACGTACTCGGAAGAACATTGGACGCCATCGCGAATTATGGACCGACAGAATTATTCAATGAGATCGTAGCTGAGTGCCTGCTACCGACCGAGTTTGGCTCTCACTGCATCCATGTTGATACCACGAATTTCAGCGTAAGTGGTGAATACGAATCTGACTCCAATACCGAAGAGATCCAGATCACCTACGGCCATCCGAAAGATGGCAGATGGGATCTCAAACGATTTGTTCTCGGGATTGCGGCAAACCAACACGGGGTTCCGCTCTTCCTTCAAACATTCTCCGGAAACGAATCCGACAAAGAAACCCTCCGGATAATTATCCAGGCACTCGTAGAAAATCTGAAATCCGATGAAAAAGTCTACCATGTTGCAGATTCTGCATTTTACACTGAGAAAAATCTTCGAGATTTAGGGAAACACACATTCTGGATCAGCCATGTACCAGCAACCATTTCCCGGGTCAAAGACCTGATAAATTCCAACCTTGAATTCACCACCTGTTCCGATGAACGATACTCCTATTCCGAGCATCAGGAAAATTATGCCGACATCAGCCAGAAGTGGGTCGTTATTCACTCAACATTGATGCATAAGCGAGAGGAGAAGACATTCAACGATAATCTGAAGAAAGATTTCAAGAAAGATA
>JAURZP010000019.1 GCA_030653335.1 Methanoregula sp.
CCCCGATACCAGTGTGCCTCATCTATTACAATATACCGGAGATTGGCAAACAGCGGACGCCATTTCATGTGCCAGGACAGGACATGGTGAATCTCGTGGGGATTTGATATAATAATCCGCGAGTTATCCCGTATAGCCACCCGTCTCGACTGGGGAGTATCCCCGTCATATATAGCGGGTTTAGCTGAAATGGTGGTATAGTGTGCCATCTGCTCAAGGGTGGTGAGTTGATCGTTTGACAGCGCTTTTGTGGGGTACAGGTACAGTGCACGGGCATCGGGGTCTGCGTTCAGCGCGGTAAAAACCGGAATGTTAAACGCCAGTGTCTTACCACTTGCTGTCGGAGTGGTGAGGATCACATTTTTACCGGCCCGTAAACAGTTGATGGCATCACACTGGTGCGTGTAGAGCCGGATGCCATTCTGATGAAGATATGAAATGATACTGTCAGGAAGAGGTGTATCAAGTGTACCGTAGTGGGGAGGTTTTGGTTCAATAATTTCCGTATGCACTACGCGATTACGGTACACCGGGTTGGTATTGAGGAGCCGTATTACATCTTTAACAGCCATAGGATCCTCCCATCAGATGGAAGAACAACAGGGCAAGCGAGATGATATCCTGCCGGTTGTGCTCCACAATCGGTACAAGAGGACCGCAATTACCGGTACGCAGGTACGTTTCATAAAATTCCGGCACCATCTGACCGGGGATGTCATCGTTGCGATGAATATGCAGGATCTCACGTTCAAGTGCGGTGAGACGCAGAGAGGGGAATTGGTCCCGCCACCTCCGGCGGCTGAAATGCAGGACATCAAAATGCGGGGTACGGGTACATGCCGCAGTGCTCATACCATAGTAACCGAGCCGGTCATTGATGTATGGGAGATCGAACGCTTTCCCGTTAAATGTCACCAGTGCTTTTCGTTCGCCCGACAAGTGGAGGATTGTTTCATACAGGGATGCCTGCTCTTCAGCGATATCGCGGAGCAGGTACTGGTGAACATTCAGGGCTCCATTTTCCATCACGCCAATGCCAAAGAGAATGATCGGCCGGGAGAACAGGCCCATTGTCTCGATATCAAGAAAGACATAATCCTCAGGTTCATGCAAACCCGCGGCTCCCAGCACCAATGGGTGTGATTTTGCATGCCGTTTACCAACCAGATCGATGATATCATACGAATCCTCACGACACATGCAGTCAATGACGGGTTGGACATGCGATCTGTACTTAGGATGTCTGGCGAGATCATACAAGGTCTGGTAACCACGGGCACGGAGTCGTTTTTCCGTTGCCAGACCAACCCCCCGCACGAGAGTTAAATCGCGGATAATCGTGTTCCGGTAGTGAGTGAGATTGAATGTGGGCGGGTGGAGATGTTGAGAGGTCGTTAACGAGTAGCAGGTCCCGCATTCATTGGAGATCTCTTTTCCTGAAAAAACGGTTTCAAAAGATCGGTCATGATAACTTGCAATAAGATGTTCAAGCTGCTGTCGCGCCTGCTCATACTCTGATGAGAAGAGAACACTGTTTGAAAAACCCGCCCCAAATATGTTACCGTCACGCACAACTTCGTATTCCTTCAGCGTCTGCATGCGCTGGTGCCAGAGGGATCCGATGCGGGCAGGTGCATGTGTGGCAAACATCGTCAGAATAGCAATCCAGAAATGAACATATAAACTTCCGGCCGTGCAGTGTGAAAGTGAAAATAACGCTCGTGTCCGATGGCACAATGAGACGTTTAATCATTGCGGGGACACAATTCTTCTGGCATCAGGTGATTCCGTGAAAAACCGGGCATTTGGCCGGGACAGTGATGCTGGTTGGGAAAGCATGAAAGGAATAAAGGGCATTCTCATCGATCTTGACGGTGTTCTCTACGTGGGGGACCAGCCTGTTGAAGGAGCGCAGACCACTATCGAATCTCTTATGCAAAAAGACTACACTCTCAGGTTTGTCTCCAATACAACGCGGAAATGCAAAAAGACCATTACTAACCGGTTATCCGCCATGGGGTTTAGCATACCGGAGGAATATATTTTCACTCCGCCCCTTGCAGCCGTTGCTTATATGAAAAAAACCGGCAAACAGCATTGCTATCTTCTCACAACGGGCGACGTATATCAGGATTTTGAGCGGGTTTGTGCACAGGATACCAGTGCAAAGAAAGATTACGTGATTGTCGGGGATGCGGGGGAGACGATTACATATGACCGTCTCAATGCTGCTTTCCGCTACCTCATGGAGGGAGCTGAACTGATTGCACTTGAAAAAGACCGGTACTGGATGGCACATGATGGTCTATCTCTTTCAGCCGGACCGTTTGTGCAGGCACTTGAATTTGCGGCAGGAAAGACAGCAACGATTATGGGGAAACCATCAAAAGCGTTTTTTGATCTTGCATTGCGTGACATGGATTTACAATCCGGACAGGTTGCGATGATTGGAGATGACATTATCACTGACATTGGGGGAGCTCACAATGCCGGAATGAGGAGCATTCTGGTCAGAACAGGAAAATTCCGTGAAGAAGCATTGAAGAATACGATGATAAAACCAACGCATATCATCGATTCCATTGCTCACCTGAAAAATATTCTTTGACCGGCACTTATAATAAAATAAGGACAGACGCATGACAAATAAAATAATAGTTTTTTTCATAGGTTTCTTATTTATATTTGCAATAGTCGTATCGGCAGCGTATGTGGGAGGACTCATTCTGCCCCGTGCGTCTGTTGTTTCACCACATATTGTCCCAATATCCTCTGATTTACCGCCCATCCTCTCTACCCATTCATATCCTTTTTTGCAGGAGATCATTACGATCACGGTACCGGTCCGTGATTCTGTGTACCGTGGTGCTAAAATTACCGATAAAGAGGTTATTCTCTACGGCAATGTATCCGAAGAGATCTGGGTTGCGGACAGTTACCGCTCCATGGTAAATGACCCGGCACAGGACGATTTTTACCGTACTCTGGCAGGGGGATTTAAAAATCTAAAAGACAGCAACGGGCTTTCTGACGATGAATACCTCGAACTGATAACCACGTTCGTCCAGTCACTTCGATACGAGACACTTACGGACAATCCCGCAAAATTTCCGGTTGAGACTGTTGTTGATGGTTCGGGAGACTGTGATGACAAAAGCCTGCTTCTGGCCGGACTCCTTTCCCGTGAAGGTTACAAGGTTGCCCTGATGTCGTTTGTACCAGAGGCGCATATGGCAGTCGGTGTAGCTGCTGACGATTATCTCTATAAAAACACCGGTTACACCTACATTGAGACCACAAATATCTCCTTTGTCGGGGTTCCCGCTGAAACACTAAAAGGGGGTCTCACGCTGCAATCAAGCCCGATTATTATTCCGATAGGTAATGGCACAAAGATCTATACCAGCGGTAAAGAAACACGATATATAAACAATGCATATCTTCAATCTGAACAGAAATCAAATGAACTTGGACAACAGCTAAAGAGCCTTGAGTCGGATCTCAAGGAGCGGCAGGAAAGAATCACTCAACTCGAATCACAGATGCAGAGCATGAGAGGTTCTGGCAATATCCAGAATTATAATGCACGGGTATCAGTGCACAACGGGTTGGTCTCTGACTACAATACCCATCTGAGCACGTACCGGGCACTCTTTGCCCAGTATGAAAAAACGGTTCAGGTCCACAACTATATCCTCGAACATGAGTTCGACAGGCCGGGCGTTTATGAATATGTGAGACAGAATATGCCGGGATGACGGTAGATCTTCTGCTCATTTTTATTTATTCAGATCATTTATTGTGAGAATCGCTGGAGTGGGATACCCTGCTGATGATTCTGTTGCCACATCTGCCCCGTTCAAACGTTTCAGTGCCATGTTGCAGTACTGCTCCGAGATATCGATTCCAACAAAACGGCGCCCTTGTTTCCAGGCTACAAGACTTGTAGTGCCTGCACCATTGAAAGGATCGAGTACGATATCATTTTTGTACGAGAAGAGTTTCATCAGTCTCCGTGGAAGTTCTTCAGGAAACATGGCCGGATGTTCGTAATCCTTCATACGTATCTCAGATGCAAATGTCCACTTTCCGAGCACCCACTCCTTGAACTCCTCGCTTGTGATATCCATATCCTCACGTCTGCCGGTCTTCTTGTGGGTCTCCTTGTCAAAGACCTCGATGAATTCCCATGTGTATTTGATATAGGGCATAGAGGGGGATTTCCAGCTTCCCCATGCGGTGAACTTTGCATTGTAGTTGTTCTTCTCCCAGAGAAATTCTGCTTTCCAGAGAAGCCCGAGCCGGGCAAGCTGGCAGGAAATAATATGATGGGTAGGGACATAATCCGAAAAGAGCGGCTGAACATTTACAGCCATACGGCCACCCGGTTTGAGCACGCGCTCGCATTCTTTCCAGACCAAAAGAAGCTTATCGAAATACTCATTCCATTCATGCGTGTCATCGTGAGGATCCTGCGCATAGGTGTGCCCGAAGTTGTATGGCGGCGATGTGATGATAAGATCGATACTACGGTCCGGAATAAATGCAAGAACATCCTGTGCATCCCCACATACGATACGGTTCACAAACGGGTTTATTTCCGGGGATTCAGCGGTTAGAAATTTCTTATTGGCATTCTTTGAACCCTGCCTGACTCTTGTCTTACCTTCCTTATCCTGAACTTTATCAACCCTCAAAAAATATCAATCCAGTGTGTAAATTGCTATCCGGGAGGTTAAAAGATAACGAAATACCTGTATCCACCCTTACCAATTGATAGTAAGGTGAAAAGCGTTTAATGCAGCAATCAACATATTCTTACCGATTGTTTTATGTTGCAGATTAAAAACTTGTATGTCAATGTCGGAGACAAAGAAGTTTTGCACGACATAAATCTCCATATTGACGATGGAGAAACACATGTTCTGCTGGGTCCCAATGGATCCGGAAAAACAACGCTTCTCATGACCCTGATGGGTTATTCCAACTATACGGTGACAAAAGGGTCGATTACCTATAATGGTGAAGATGTAACGAACATGCACGCT
>JAURZP010000025.1 GCA_030653335.1 Methanoregula sp.
CCAGCCGCAAAGAGGGGCTCTATCAACGATATGAAACTTGTAAAGATCCGCGACCAGCCAACGTCTGAAGATGAACTCCGCGCCATGTCGCAGGAGATCCTTGAGCGGGCGAAAAGGGACCCCGACGGATTCATCGAAGTCGAGAAACGGGGCATCACGGTTGTGCAGATCGGTTCCATGCGGATTGCCATTGCCCGTCGCCCATTTTCAGACGGTATGGAGATCACTGCAGTCCGCCCGATAGTAGATGTGACCTTAAAAGACTACACCAAATCCGATGTGATCACAAAGCGGATCACTGGCGAAAAACGCGGGCTTATCATCGCGGGTTCACCCGGTTCAGGAAAGACCACGCTCGCCCAGAGCGTAGCAACATTCCTGTCAGATTCAGGGTTTGTCGTCAAGACCATGGAAGCCCCCCGCGAGCTCCAGGTACCGGACCAGATCACCCAGTACAACGCGCTTGATGGCAGCATGGCCAACACCGCTGATGTGCTCCTGCTCGTCCGACCGGATTTTGTGATCTTTGATGAACTCAGAAAGAACGAGGACTTCAATGTCTTTGGCGACATGCGGCTTGCGGGTCTCGGGATGGTCGGCGTTATTCACGCAAACGGTGTGAGGGATGCCATCCAGCGGTTCTCAAACCGCGTAGACTTCTCGGTGCTCTCACAGGTAATCAACACGATTATCTTTGTCAAACAGGGCGTGATCTCCAAAGTCTACGATGTAGATTTCACCATCAAGGTACCAAACGGAATGGCTGGCGAGATGAACATCCGCCCGGTAACAACGGTCACCGACAACGAGAGCGGCCAGCTCGTGCTCGATGTCTTCCGGTACGATGGCGAGACCATCGTCATGCCGGTCATTGCTGGTGCCGCCACCTCTGCACCTGCGCTCGTCCAGCCAGTAAAAACCCAGACGGTGCAACAGATCGGCCAGCCGGTCACACCGTTACCTCAGCTTGTGCGCACTCCAACTCCTGTAGCACCGCAGCAGGAAGCAGTAATGAGAGAAATTGACGAACACCCCGGCTGGAAACTCACCGAAAAGGATGTCCAGCGAGAGATCGGGCGCTACACAGAGGGCTTTATCGATGTCCAGATGGTGAGCGACACCAAGGCAATCGTGTACATCGATGACAAGGATGTTCCCGCGGCAATAGGAAAAGGCGGCAAGAACATCTCTGCAATCGTCAACAAGATCGGCATTGGCATCGACATCAAACCCCGTTCGGAGTTCGACCGCCAGCAGATGCAGAGTCATCCGCAGAAAACTGAAGATGAGATGAACCTTGGCGGCGGTGTGAAGATCCTTACCGACAAGAAACAGCTGACAATCATTGCGCCCGAACAGAGCGGAAAGATCGTTGATGTGTTTGCCGGTAAAGAATATCTCTTCACAGCAACTGTAAATGACACCGGCGAGATCCACCTGGCCAAGAACTCAAGCATTGCCCAGGAGATGATCCGGCGCTACCAGAATAACGAGATCATCAAACTGCGGCCGGTATAACTTTTTTTTTGGAAGTGATGATATGAGCGAATTTGATCTGGGCAAATTTGAAGATGAAGCGCACGAGCAGTGGATACATGCATTTGAATCCAACCCGTCCAATCTCGAGAAATTCTACTTAACTGTCGCCTACCCGTACCCAAGCGGTGCAATGCACGTAGGTCACGGCAGGACGTACATTGTGCCGGACGTGATCGCACGGTTCTGGCGGATGAAAGGCCGGCAGGTGCTCTACCCGATGGCATTCCATGTCACGGGCGCACCAGTTATCGGTATCTCGAAGCGGATTGCCAACAAGGATGAAAAGACCATCCGGCTCTACCGTGATCTCTACAAGGTACCGCAGAACGTGCTTGACGAGTTTGTCGATCCGTTGACCATTGTCCGGCACTTTGCCGGCGAATATCAGCGTGTGATGACTGCCTGTGGGCTTTCGATCGACTGGCGAAGGCGCTTTACTACCGTAGACCCGACCTACAGTAAGTTCATCGAATGGCAGTGGAAGCACCTCTATGAAGCAGGTCACGTCATTAAAGGCGTGCACCCGGTCCGGTACTGTACCGTTGATGAAAACCCGGTCGGTGACCATGACCTGCTCGAAGGAGACAAGGCCGAAGTTGTTAAGTTTACGCTCGTAATGTTCCGGTTCGGCGACGCATTCATTCCCACCGCAACGCTCCGCCCCGAGACCATCCACGGGGTGACCAATCTCTGGGCAAACCCGACCGTGGTTTACGTTAAGGCACTTGTTGACGGCAAAGCATGGATCGTATCAAAAGAAGCAGCCGAAAAACTCGCATTGCAGGACCACACGGTCGAGATCAAAGAAGAGATCAATGGTAAAGACTTAATCGACAAGAAAGTCTCCCACCCTCTCTGCGGAGAGATCACCATCCTCCCCGCTGAATTTGTGGATCCCGATATGGCAAGCGGACTTGTCATGAGCGTTCCTGCCCATGCACCGTTTGACTACATTGCTCTCCGGGACCTCCAGCAGGCAGGAAAGTACAAAGAGATCAAACCGATCCCTCTCATTAAAGTCGAAGGCTATGGTGAGATCCCCGCACAGTTTGCAGTTGAGAAAGCCGGCATTGCAAACCAGATGGACAGCCGGATGGACGCACTCACGCAGGAGATCTATTCCGCAGAATTCTCAAAAGGCAAGCTCTTCGAGAAGTACGGCGGAAAACCCGTCAGGGTTGCACGAGACGATGTAGCGGCTCTTATGGTCGAGAAATACGATTCTGCGATCATGTACGAGTTCGATGTGCGCCCGGTTGTCTGCCGGTGCGGCAACCGGGTCAGGGTCAAGATCCTGCACGACCAGTGGTTCTTAAAATATAGTGACCCGATATGGAAGCAGCAGGTGAGCGACCACCTCGGAAACATGGCACTCGTGCCCCCCGAAGTCCGGGCAGAGTTCGACCGCACGGTGGGTTGGCTAAAGGACTGGGCGTGCACACGACGTGTGGGACTCGGCACCCGCTTCCCGTGGGATACCACCCAGCTGATCGAACCGCTCTCGGACTCAACGATCTACATGGCCTATTATACGATCGCCCACAAGATCCGCGATATCGATTCAAAACTGCTCACTCCTGAAGTCTTTGATTATATCTTCCTTGGAAAGAAATCCGATGACCTTCCTGAAAAGAAGAAACTCGATGTTATGCGCAACGAGTTCCTCTACTGGTACCCGTATAATTACCGGTTCTCTGCAAAGGATCTCATCTCCAATCACTTAACCTTCCAGATCTTCCACCATGTCTCAATCTTCCCAAAAGACAAACTCCCGGCAGGCATGGTCGTATTTGGCATGGGACTTTTGAACGGCGCAAAGATGTCGTCATCGAAAGGCAATGTATTCCTGCTCGAAGATGCAGTGGCAGAATTCGGTGCCGACACGGTACGTATGTTCTTAATGGGCAGCGCCGAACCGTGGCAGGACTTTGACTGGAGAAACGAACTTGTCATATCAACAAAGAAACAGATCGAGCGGTTCTACTCAACGATCATGGAACTCCGGAATGCCAGCGGTGAACCGCACGATATTGACAAGTGGCTCGTAAGCCGGCTCCAGTCGCATATCGAACGAACCACCGATGCGCTCAACAACTTCCAGACCCGGCAGGCACTCCAGGAAGCCTGGTTCGGTATCGAGACCGACCTGAAGTGGTACCGCAGGAGACTGCCGGAGAACTGCGAAGGAAGCCATGAACTGCATACACTCTGTTCTGTCTGGACCCGGCTCCTTTCACCGTTCATCCCGTTCACGGGCGAGCACCTGTGGAAAGAACTGGCCGGAGAAGGACTTGTCTCGTTCGCCCCGTGGCCGGTTGCCGATAAGAAACTTGTCAGCCCCCGTATAGAACTCTCAGAAGAACTGCTCTCCCGTACGGTCGAGGATATCGAATCGATCATGAAACTGATCCAGATCACGCCAAAGGCGATCACCATCGCACTTGCGCCTGAATGGAAGCATGAGATCTTCAGGACGATTGCACAATCTGCGGATCGCACCACGGTTATCAAGGAGATCATGAAAGACGATCGCATGAAAAAGCGCGGCAAAGAAGCAACCGATGCAGCCCGACAGTGCACCACGCTCATCCACCGCCTGCCCCCGCAGGTCGTCACCCCGCTCGCACTGGAACCTGTCAACGAGCATGCGGTCTTTGAAGCTGCACAGGCATTCCTTGAACATGAGTTTGGCGTGCCGGTGCATATCACCGATGCCGAAAAAGGTGTTCACGTAAAAGCGGCAACCGCATTGCCATTCAAGCCGGCAATTATTATTGAATAACCTCTTTTTACCCGGGTTGTCCTTAAAAGGACTGTCTGGTGGAAGCAAAGGTGGCAGTGCCGTGGAAAAAAACATTGCACCACAAAGTAAACATTTCAAACGGGTTTTTAAAAAAACAAATGCGCTTTTTAGAGCGGGTACCTGGATCGGTAAAGAGATAAACTAAATTATTTATTGCCCTGCAACAATCACACATATACCAAACACCCGGGAGTCATACCCCTCTTGAGCTTCTTTAATAAAATTCTCCGTCGCGATGAACAAAAAAACGGGCCGCAAAATCCGCATCAGGATGAGCACGTCTCCCCACCGGCACCGGAAGGATCTGTGGGGGCTGCAAAAGATAATCCACTGAAGGGGATTTACTGGATAAAACATGGACAGAACCAGTGGTCGATCGGTAACAACGATAAAGCACTGGAGAGTTTCAATAAGGGGCTGGAGATCGAACCAGATAATGCAGATCTTCTGGTCTACAGGGGACTTGCCCTTGGAAATTTGGGACGATACCGTGATGCAATCGCCTCATTTGACACGGCACTAACCCATGACCCGGACAATATTAATGCCGTCATCAACCGGGGAATTGCACTAACGGCAGCCGGGGATTATGAGGATGCAATCATTGTTTTTGATCAGGCAATCGCATCAAATCAACAAAATTCCCTTGCATGGTACAACAAAGGTGTTGCGCTTCTTGCCCTGGGAAAAGAAGAGGATGCAGCCGCAGCTTATGGAAATGCATTTGCAGTCAGTCCTGACCTTCCGGTTATTCCTTATAATATTCTCACGATGCTCAACAAAAGCGCAATCCTTGAAAAAACCGGGAGATATGAAGAGGCAACACTCCCGCTCAATCAGGTGCTTACCATCAACCCGCATTGTACTGAAGGCTGGATCAGGAAGGGGCGGACATTCAGGAAACGGGGGCGGTATCAGCTAGCCATTGACATATTGGAGCAAACGGTAAAAGGTAACCCGAAAAATCCTGATGTAACTGAAGAACTCATACTAACCCTTATTGAATGGGGAAAGAGTGCAGGACTGATGTGGCCATTTGAGAGGGCAATAGAACTCAATCCAGGGAGCCCGGATGCCTGGCGCGAAAAGGGTGAACTGCTGGCGCGATCAGGAAAATTCAATGATGCGCTTGATGCATTCAAAACCGTAGAAAAGATGGATCCTAAAAATATTTTGTCACTCAAAAGTCTGGCTGATCTGTACCGGAAAATGGGGTCTGGGGAACTGGCAGTAAAGACCTACGACAGAATCCTCGATCTGGATCCCTCCAATGCCCTGTGCTGGTACCACCGTGGAAATGTCCTGCAGGTTTGCGGTAATACCGCTGAAACTATTGCCTCCTACCGGAAGGTGCTTTCCCTTGGCATGGAAGATCCTGAGGTCTATTGCGCGATGGGCGATGTCCTCATGAATCATAATGATTATAAAGAAGCGTGTGAAGCATTCACCCGTTGCCTTGAAAGGAACCCAAAGAATATACAGGCATGGTACAACAAGGGAGTCATCCTCCAGAAACTCGGAAGGAACAAAGAGGCACTTCAAGCCTATGATAAGGCGATATCAGAGGATCCCGATAACAGATCTGCCTGGTACAAACGGGGAACGATCCTTGAAACAATGGAAAATTTTGAAGATGCGCTGGACTCGTTTAGTCAGGCCATTTCATTAAACTCATACGATGAGAAGGCACTCTATAGCAAGGGAGTTGTTCTTGAACATCTTGGCAGGTATGATGAAGCCATCCATCTCTTTGATCGCGCACTGGGTCTCAATCCTCGGGATAAAGACACCCTTTTTGCAAAAGGTATGGTGTTTGAAAAAATCGGGAATGAATCAGAATCCCTCAGATGCTATAATCAGGCGCTGGCCATTGATAATAAAAATGTCTCTATTTTGATGCGCAAAGCAGCAATTCTCGACAAAATGGGTGAAAATTTTGAA
>JAURZP010000033.1 GCA_030653335.1 Methanoregula sp.
ATCAAAACAGACACGGTATAAAAACTCAAAGTATCTCGGCAGAAATGTTGATGGAAAACCCGTTCGTATGCGGAGCGCACCAACAGAAGTCAGCGCAAAAATCCGTGCGGAAAAGAAGACCGTAACCATACGTTCATCATACGAATATGGTTCTGTGCTGATCCTCAAGCACATCCTGCACGAACTGAAGTTAGATCAGTGTCTCCATGGACTACTCAACGATACTGACACAGCCATGGTCACTGCACTCGCATTCAACCGGGTTCTCCGCCCTCTGGCGATGCAGCATGTCGATACCTGGTATGCCGGAACGGCACTATCTCTTGACGACCCGAAGATCTCACTATCCGGACAACGTATCAGTGAACTTCTGGAACGAATTGGAACCAGTAATATTCCACAGCAACTAATGGGGAATCTGCTTAAAGAAAACCGGACGAAACGAACGCTTATCTACGATATAACCAGCATATCGAGTTATTCGTCTTTGATACATCTTCTCGAATACGGTTACAACCGTGACGGTCTTTCACTCCCTCAGATAAATCTCTCCCTTATCATGGACAAGGATCTAGGCATTCCGGTGATGTATGATATTTATCCCGGGAGTATCAGCGATGTCACAACGCTCACAGGTACTCTGATGAAACTCGAGGCATATGGTGTTGATGATTATATCGCTATAATGGACCGTGGATTTTTTAGTCAGAATAATCTCATCGACATGCTTGACAAAAGGATCTCGTTCATTATCGCTGCGACGTTCCAATTAAAGGATTTGAAGATGCTGTTGACCGAGACCCAACGGGATATCGAGAATGTTGATTACCTCCAAAAGTTCAAGGAGCACACAATCTACGTCAAACCAGTGACGTTTCCCATTGGACCTCATGTCTTGCAGGGGTATCTCTATTACGACCCAAAACGTGAACGTGAAGAGAAAGAGGCACTCACTAGCCGCCTGTTTGATATTAGGGAAGATCTCGCAAATATAAGGTTAAAGAAGGGGCAGTTGGCGCATATCAGGTTTTTTGAGAAGGCGGGCAAACTTAAGAACTTTTTCGATTGGAAACAAGTCGATAACCGGATTGAAGCGACAATAAAGCAGAACGCTGTTGCACAACGGACAAATCTGATGGGGAAATTCATACTGTTTTATTCTGGAGATGTTAACTGGATGACTT
>JAURZP010000034.1 GCA_030653335.1 Methanoregula sp.
ATGTCTTTGCTGATACCGGCGAGACGATCGAACGTTTAACTCCGTCAAAAAGACCCATCGCATCAATACGGGCTTTTGCTGCGCCGTGTTTTCCGGGCTTGGATGTTGCAATACTTAACACCCTGCAGGGTTCATCTTCGATAACAATATAACGTCCTTCCTTGATCTTTCCGATTTCTGTCTGTTCTTTCATATTATTCACATCTCATCGTTTTCTGATTTCTTAATCGCGGTATTAATTTATCACAATAGCATTACATAAATACAGCGTAGAAATACGGTGTTCCGGGCATGGAGTTCCTTTCAGCATGCAGTCAGATGGCAGATCTTGTGGAAGAAAGTATCCGTGATCTGGTTGGCACTAAAGAAGGTGGCATAACGGTCAGGATGGGGGCGGATCTCACCCCCACAAAAAAGATCGACGAGATAGCAGAAGACTGCATTTTACAATTTTTAGAAGAGAACCCCTTATGTAAACTTCTCATTAGTGAAGAGGCCGGAAAAGTCCCGTTCAAAGGGGAGCGGGGTACGATTTTTCTTGATCCCGTTGACGGCACTTTCAACGCAGTAGTCGGCATACCTTTCTATGCGCTCTCCATTGCTTACGCTGAAGAAGGAATGGTGCAGCAGGCGTTCGTACGCAATCTTGCCAGCGGTGAAACCTTTACTGCAATAAGAGGGAAATCTGCGCTGTGTAATAATAAACCGATACGCGTATCAAATGTAATGAATCTCGATGAATGCGCCATGAGTGTCTACGGGCGGAAATTTGATCCAACGCGCGTGATGCAGCTCGGACAACAGATACGTCGCTGGCGCCTGCTCGGAGCATCCGCTTTGGAACTCTGCTATGTCGGTTGCGGCAGAATTGACGGTTTTATCGATCTGCGTGACACACTCCGGGTTACTGATGCCGCAGCGGGTATGCTGATCTGTACCGAAGCAGGGGGAAAAGTATCTGATCTGGATGGGGACACCATACGATTTTCAGATGAAGTGACCATAGGCCGATGCATTGTTGCCACCAATGGGGCAGTGCACCACAAAGTGATCGAATATCTGCGGTGAGTAAAAAATGCGTCTGTTACTTGTTTCACGGATCGATAATCCGGATGCCATTTCCTATTCCCGGAAGGTAAAAGAAGTCCTGGAACAGGATGGAGTGGAGGTGTCTTTCGATGAAGATACCGCAGCAATTCTGGGTGAAACCGGATTGGCGTTAACTGACACCGCTGCTGATGTAGTGGTGGTAGTTGGCGGGGATGGCACGATACTCCGCACAATCCAGCAGATGCGGTGTCCGGTCCCGGTAATCGGTATCAACCGGGGGGAGGTGGGATTTTTAGCAGACCTCGATCCATCAGAAGCAATCGATTTTGTACGAACCCTTACCCGTGGATTTTCTGTAGAAGAACGGATGCGCATCACGCTCTTAAAAGATGGTATCAGTCTCGGAACCGCTCTCAACGAGGCCCTGATCGTAACAACACGTCCTGCAAAGATGCTGCGCTTTTCGATCCTTGTTGACGGCATCACCACCGAACAGTTCCGTGCGGACGGGCTCCTCATCAGTACTCCGACAGGGTCAACAGCGTATGCCATGAGCGCGGGAGGACCTATTGTCGATCCGAGGATACAAGGGTTTATCCTTGTCCCGCTCGCTCCTTACCTACTTTCATCACGTCCTCACATCATCAGCAGCAACCGACGTCTTGAAGTAAGGCTTGAGAGCACCAAACCGGCAAATCTTGTGCTAGACGGTCAGCAGACAATAGAACTGGGCACTTCTATGACACTTGAAGTAAAACCTGCAAAGTACCCTGCAAAGTTTGTAGATATCGGGCGGAATTTCTTTGAAAAAGTGGATAATAAATTACGGAAACTCTGATTCTTTTTTGCCCGTTTTCACAATCTTATATTGCCATCTGTAAATTATTTTTGAGAATAGCATTAAAAAAAAGCCGTCAATCAAAATAAAAGACTTATTAAAAATTGCCGTGCCACTACTGGACAGGTGGTTTTTTTGCAGATCTCGATGAAACTTGAGATGAAGGATTCGCCCGGCCAGCTGGTCGCGGCATTAAAACCCATATCCGATGTTGGCGGAAATATTATCGCTGTGATCCACCAGCGGGAACCGGGCTCGGATCACGGTACTCTTGATGTGCAGATTGTGCTTGAATTACCGGAAGGGCGGCTTGAAAAACTGGTCGTACTTCTCAAAGAGCAGGGGGTTCATATTCAGCGCATTGGTGAACAACGCTTGCTCTACAAGCGAACCGTCATCCTGATCGGGCATCTCATGCATACGGATCTTTCCGATACGGTAGACCAGATCGATTCCACAGGATTTGCAGAAGTGAGTGAACTTGCCATGAGTATGCCCGCGGTAAAAGAACGATCCTCTTCACGCCTTACCATAAAATCAGTAACCAAAGAAGATATGGAATCGGCACTTGCGATCCTGCGCCGGGTATCCCAACAAAAGTCCCTGCTCCTGATCGAGCCACTGGAGGAGAGCGCATGAAGATCGCATTGATTGGGCTTGGTTCTGTAGGACGCGGCGTGGCCGAAATGATCACAAAAAAAGATCTGGGTCTTACAATAACCGGACTCGCCGATTCAAAGAGCGGGGCTATGAATACCAATGGACTTGACATTCCCATTCTACTTGCCCACAAGAAAAAGAATGGACACTGTGGCGATCAAAATATTTCAACTCTTGATATCATTAAGAAGGCCGATTATGATGCACTGGTCGAAGTCACTCCGACAAACGCCTTATCCGGCGAACCTGCAATCAGTTACATAAAGGCAGCGCTTGCCCGTAAAAAGCATATCGTCACTTCAAATAAGGGTCCCATAGCGCTTGCGAACAAAGAGCTCCGTGCAATGGCCAATAAAAATGGTGTTGCGCTCCGTTATGAGGCAACAGTAGCCGGTGCAATTCCAATCATGCATACATTAGAGCATGGACTTGCCGGTAATGAGATACTTGCACTCTATGGTGTGCTCAACGGAACCTGCAATTATATTCTCACCAGGATGGCCGACGAAGGTCTCACCTATGAACAGGCCCTGATGGAAGCCCGCGAGATGGGGTACGCTGAAGCCGATCCAACCTATGATGTCAAAGGTATCGATGCGGCAATAAAACTGGTGATTCTCGCAAATACGATCTGGGGACATGACGTGAAATTGAATGATGTGGACTGCACAGGCATCGATCTCTTAACTCCGGACGCCCTCCGTCTTGCAGGAGAGGAAGGATGTACAATCCGGCTTATCGCTGAAGCGATACCCAGAAAAAATATTCTCCGCGTCTCTCCCCGCATCATAGAAAAGAACCATCCACTCGTGGTTGATGGCACATTAAATGCCCTGACACTTGAGACCGATATGGCAAAAGAGATCACGCTTATCGGTCGTGGTGCAGGATCGGTTGAGACAGCGAGTGCGATTATCGGCGACCTCCTGTACATTAAGGACCGCTATGACAGGCGTACTTGAGCACCGGCGTGAGTACCTGCGCCTGATGCGCCAGCACACGCTCGACAAGGGTTTTTTTACGGTCACC
>JAURZP010000037.1 GCA_030653335.1 Methanoregula sp.
AACAATCCCAAGGAACTGGGGAGATACATGAACATGAACCATGCCCTGCTCGAAGTGCTGGGTGTCGGGCACCCGCAGCTCGGCAAGATGGTGCTCGCTGCCCGGTCGGCAGGAGCATTCGGGGCAAAGATCACGGGTGCCGGGGGTGGGGGCTGCATGGTTGCGCTCTGCCCAAAACCGATCAAACACCGGATTGCCAGTGCCATTGAGGCGTGCGATGCCCGGGCTATCACCACGACAATTGACACGGAAGGCGCACGCAAGGAGCGAAATGTCTGATCGCCTGATCTTAAAACTGGGCGGAAGCGTGATCACTGACAAGAGTGCAGACTGTGAGATCAACCGCGTGCAGCTGACATCCATAGCCGGGGCAATTGCCCGGGCAAGAACAGGCGGCATTGTGGTCATCCACGGAGCCGGTTCCTGCGGGCATCCAGAGGCAAAGCGGTACAAGCTTGATGTCGGTGCAGTAACCGGAAAGACGGAAGGGATCTATGTCACCCACCGGGCAGTCAGCCGTTTGAATGAGGAGGTTGTTGCCATCCTCCGTAAACAGGGGGTTGCAGCAATCGGGGTCCACCCTCTGCATACCGCGATTGCGGATAATGGACGGCTTGTAAATTTTGAATGCAGGCATCTACAAACAATGCTTGAACTCGGGATGGTCCCTGTGATCCACGGCGATGTGGTGATGGACCTTTCAAGAGGAGCCAGTATCGTATCGGGCGATCAGCTCGTGCGGTATCTTGCGGTTGGACTCGCAATCAGCCGCGTGGGGCTCGCCACCGATGTACCGGGAGTGCTGGATGGAGAGAGGGTTGTTCCCGAAATTGACCGGGATACAATGCCAACTCTCCGCATCGGCAACTCTATACATACCGATGTCACCGGTGGAATGAGAGGCAAGATCAATGAACTGCTCGAACTCAGCCAGGCGGGTATCGGGTCAGATATCTTTCATGTCTCGCGGGTAGCCGACTTCCTTTCAGGAGCTGCCCATGGTGGGACAATAGTTAAGGGGATGAAAAAATGAGTGACAAAAAGAGGTTTACCTCCTCGCGCAAGCTTGATCACCTGCGCATTTGTGCAAAAGAGGCAGTCGAGAGCGGGGATGCCGGGTTTTCAGGTATCAGGTTTGTGCACAATGCACTGCCCGAGTGTGACATGGGATCTGTCGATCTCTCGACCCGGTTCCTCGGCCACTCGTTTTCATCGCCCCTGTATATCTCGGCAATGACCGGAGGTCACCCGGGAACAAAAGATGTGAACGCCCGGCTTGCACGGGCAGCAGAGCGCTATGGGGCAGGTATGGGAGTTGGTTCCCAGCGTGCGGCGCTTGAGAACCCCGTACTCGAGGACACCTTCTCGATTGTGCGGGATGAGGCGCCTCATGCCTTTCTGGTTGCAAACCTTGGCGCAGTCCAGCTCCGGGACCATGGGATTGAATGGGCAGAGCGTGCAGTCTCGATGATCGAGGCGGATGCACTGGCGATTCACTTAAACTTCCTGCAGGAAGCGATCCAGCCGGAAGGCGATCACAATGCGATAGGCTGCTTTGCTGCCATTGAGGAACTCTGTCGGGAATTCAAAACACCGGTCATAGTAAAAGAGACCGGCTGCGGTATCTCTGCAACCATCGCCCGGCAGTGCTGGGGCGCGGGTGTCAATGCGATCGATACCGGCGGCTGGGGTGGAACCTCGTGGGCTGCAGTCGAGAGCGTACGGGCAGATGAGAGTAAGAATGTAAAAGATCATGCCCTCAAGTCATTGGGGCAGGATTTCGCCTGCTGGGGCATTCCCACTGTAGTGAGTCTTGCAGAAGTGCTTGCCACGGGCAGCCCTGTGATAGCTTCCGGAGGAATACGGAGCGGCATTGATATGGCAAAGGCGCTCGCATTTGGGGCGGATCTTTGTGGGATGGCACTTCCCCTGCTCAAACCCGCAATGGAAAGTGACGATGCACTTGGTAACGTGATCGATGTGATACACCAGCAGCTCAAGGTCACCATGTTTTTGACCGGCTCTGCACGGGTATCCGCACTGAAGAAAGCCCCGATGTATCTTACCGGCTCAACGCGCCAGATGATCGATAAGGACAACCCTGCACGTATCAAACGATAACCTGACAAAACCGGGGAATTCTTCAGGCAGAATAACATACACAAACAGTAAGGAGATAAAAAATGGATATAGAAATTATTGCAGTGGGCGGATACGACGAGGTCGGGCGGAATATGACCGCCGTCCGCTGCGGAAAGGAAATTGTCATCTTTGACATGGGACTCCGGCTGGACCAGATAATGATCCATGAGGATGCTGAAATTGAGAATATGCATTCCCTTGACCTGATCAAGATCAAGGCGATACCGGACGATACCCGGATGAATGAGATCGAAGGGACGGTCAAAGCGATCGTCTGCTCGCACGGGCACCTCGACCATATCGGTGCGATTCCGAAACTGGCACACCGGTACAATGCCCCGATCATCGCATCCCCGTATGCAACTGAGTTGATCCGCCAGCAGATCTCCGGTGAGCAGAAGTTCGGTGTGAACAACAAGCTCTTTGCACTGAGGGCCGGTCAGCGCTACACGCTCTCCCAGAACCTGGTGCTCGAGTTTGTCCGCACCCAGCACTCGATCATCGACACTGTGACTCCGGTGCTTCACACACCCCACGGCGCGATCGTCTATGCGTGTGATTTCAAGCTTGACCGGACACCGGTCATTGGGGAACCGCCTGACTTTGCCCGCTTCCGCCAGATTGGAAAGGAAGGGGTGCTCGCCCTTATTGTGGAGAGCACCTACATTGACCGGCCCGGCAGATGTCCAAGCGAGCGTATTGCACGCGACCTCGTAAGAAACGTGATCACCAGTTACGAGGATGACAAGAGCGCGATCATCGTCTCTACCTTCTCTTCACACATTGCGCGTGTCAAAACGATCGCAGAATGTGCGCACGAGATCGGCAGGAAACCAGTACTTCTTGGCAGATCCATGGAAAAGTACTCGGTCACCGCAGAACAGATGAAGCTCTGCTCGTTTCCCGAGACCACCAGTGTTTTTGGGAACCGGCGAACCGTTGACCGGCAGATGCGACGGATGATGAAGGATGGAAAAGAACAGTTCCTCCCCATTGTTACAGGGCACCAGGGCGAGCCGGGCTCTATTCTCACACGCGTTGCGGTCGGGGATACCCCCTACCAGCTGGCCAAGGGTGACAAGGTGGTCTTCTCGGCAAACGTGATCCCCAATCCCATGAACTTTGGCCAGCGCTATATGATCGAACAGCACCTCCGGCATGCCGGTGCACGCATCTTTGAAGATCTGCACGTATCCGGTCATGCCTACCGTGAGGATCACTATGAGTTTATCCAGCTCCTCAACCCGCAGCATATTATCCCTGCACACGGGCACCTGAAGATGACAGCCGGGTACACGGACTTTGCCACAGAAATGGGATACACTGCCCAGTCCACGGTACATATGCTGAAGAACGGGCAGCGGGTCAGGCTCAATTAAAAGAGGATTATACATGTCGGAACTCGCCCCTTACCTGGAATCGGTTGCAGCACATATTGACCGCATGATCGACCGGTATTTTGTAGACACGGTTGGTGAACTGAACAAGGCTTCAGCCCATCTTCTTGCTGCCGGTGGTAAACGACTCCGTCCCGCTGTCGTCATGCTGGCAGCAGATACAGTGAAACGCGGTAGCTCCGAAGATATCATGCATGCGGCACTCGCGCTTGAGATCACGCACACGTTTACCCTCATCCACGATGATATCATGGATGACGACCACCTGCGGAGGGGTGTCCAGACGGTTCACACGAAATGGGATATGCCGACCGGCATCCTTGCCGGTGATGTGCTCTATGCCCGGGCATTTGAGTATATCTGTATGGCAAAAGCCAGAGATGAGGCAAAAGTCCGTTCGGTTACGATGCTCGCACGTGCGTGTGCCGATATCTGCGCAGGGCAGCACATGGACATGTCTTTTGAGCACCGCAATGATGTAGACGAGTTCGAGTACATCGAGATGGTCAGGAAAAAGACCGGGGTGCTCTATGCGGCAGCAGCCGGTATCGGAGGCATTCTTGCCGGGGGCACTGCCCCGCAGGTAAAAGCCCTCTACAATTTCGGTCTGAATACGGGGATTGCATTCCAGATACAGGATGATTTGATCGATCTGCTCACCCCTGCTGAGAAGAGCGGTAAGGATCAGGCTTCCGATCTACGTGAAGGTAAGCAGACGATCATCATGATCAAGGCCCGGGAAAAGGGCATCGACCTGCAGAAATACCGGCGCGAGCTTTCGAAAGCCGATATCGATGCGGCGATAAAAGAGCTGACCGATGCCGGTGTGATTGATGAGGTTAAGAAAATCGCAGCAGATCTGGTCACTGCCAGCAACAAGCATCTCTCGCTTCTCCCCGCCTCAAAAGAACGCCAGCTCTTAATGGATATCGGCGAATTTTTTGTCACCCGGAGTTATTAAAAATGGCAGGGGATGATCCAAAAGAGATCCTCTTTTTGTGTGCACTCCAGAATGCCGTGAAGCACGGCGGTATCCCCCAGAGCGGGGCCGTGATTGGCATGGTGATGGGTGCACACCCTGAACTGCGGAGCCGGGCAAAGGAAGTATCTGCGTTTGTAAAGGAAGCGATTGCAGACGTTGCGGCGTTATCTCCTGAAGAAAGGGTGAAAACCCTGCAAACACGTGCTCCAGTGATGTTTGCGGCACTCTCCGAGAAGCACGAGCACAAGAAGGTGCTCCCGGATCTTGAAGGAGCAGAGAACGGCGTGGTGATGCGGTTTGCCCCCAATCCCTCCGGCCCGCTCCACATCGGGCATGCCCGGGCTGCGGCGCTCAATGATGCGTACGTGAAGCAGTACGGCGGGCGCTACAACCTGCGCATCGAGGATACCGATCCCAAGCGGGTTGATCCCGAAGCCTATGAGATGGTGATCGAGGATCTCAAATGGCTCGGGCTCGGCATCACAGACACGGTAACCCAGAGCGATCGCCTTCACCTGTACTATGAGATCTGCTCGCAGCTGATCGGGCGGGGCGGGGCCTATGTCTGCACCTGCGACAACGAGCAGTTCAGGGAGCTCAAGAATAAGAAAATTGCCTGCCCCTGCCGGGCACAGTCCGTAGAGACGAACTTTGAACTCTGGGACAAGATGCTCACCCACGGGTTCAAGGAAGGTGAGGCATCGGTCCGGATCAAGACCGACCTCAACAACCCGGATCCGGCCATGCGGGACTTTCCCGCATTCCGTATCCTTGACGCCCCGGCCCACCCGAAAGTAATTGCGCATGTCTACCCTCTGATGAACTTCTCGGTGGTGGCCGATGATCACCTGCTCGGGGTTACCCATGTAATCCGGGGCAAGGATCATATCGCCAACACGCGGCGGCAGCGGTACATCTACGACCATTTCGGCTGGAAGGTGCCGGTATACCGGCACTATGGCCGGATGGGAATAGAGGGCGTGGTGCTCTCCACCTCCCAGATGCGGCTCGGCATCAATGACGGCACCTATACCGGCTGGGATGATATCCGGCTCGGCACGCTACGGGCACTCGCCCGGCGGGGGATCAGCCCCGAAGCAGTCAGGAATGCGATGCTTGCGATTGGCATCGGGGATACTGATATCTCGTTCTCGTGGGACAATCTCTATGCCGAGAACAGGAAGATCGTTGACCCGGTGGCAAACCGGTATTTCTTTGTCCATGATCCGGTGACGGCCCAGATTGAGGGTATGCAACCTCATACTGCGCATGCGATGCTCCACCCGGGTGATGCAGCCCGGGGCACCCGTACGCTGGAGTTCACCGGAACGGTTCTCATTCCGAAGAGCGAGATCTCACCGGATGTAACGATGCTCCGGCTCAAGGATCTCTTCAATGTGAAGATCAGCTGGAACGGGAGTATCCCTTCATTTACCTATGCCGGTGACTCGCTTGCGGATGCCCGTGTAGCAAAGGCACATATCGTCCAGTGGCTGCCGGCGCAGGATACGATTGCCTGCACCATCCTCACGCCGGAGGGCGAGATTGCCGGTGCCTGCGAACCTGCGGTGCGTTCGGAACTCGGGAAGGTTATCCAGTTCGAGCGGGTCGGGTTTGTGAAGATTGATGCGGTTAAGGATTCAGGGGTTGTTGCATATTACACGCACAAGTGACGTAACCCCCCAATCCATTTTCATTGCGAAAGAACATGCGAGACCATTTAGTAACTGATAATAAAAGGGAAGTAAACTCTCATTTGTCAGCAGAGCGATCTTTATGAAATGGACAATTTCAATTCTTGTCATCATCGCGCTCCTCGGAGCACTTGTGATACCTGCGTCCGCAGCAGGAACTCCAACTGTAACGATCACCGATTATAAAGTGAACCCTTCGGTGCTCATGCCCGACAGCTTCGGAACGATCACCATTACGATAAAAAATACAGCAACCAGTGCTTCAGTTGTTCAAAAGATTGGACAACAGTCGGATACGGCTTATGATACTACGAAAACGATGGATATCAACGTCAATATTGAAAATGTCAAACTTGAAGGATATGGCATCGAAGTCATAAACAAGGATTTTAACCGTGTTGGGGAGATCGGGCCGGGACAGTCAATTCCCATTACCTTCTCTATCCGTGCCCCTTCAAAGAGCGGGATGTATTATCCTGAGGTCTGGATCGATACTACCGATGGAAAGAGCACCCGTTACCCGATACCGGTCAATGTCAACACGGCAGTAGGAATCCAGAGACAGGCAATCCTGATCATGGATTCCTCGCTTGGCGCTACAGCAAACCCCGGTGAAGAGATCCCAATCACACTCACAATACGGAATGCGGGGCAGACCCTTGCCGATGACGTGACCGTAAAAATCGAGAATATGAGTGCCGGGGTATCTCCTAAGAACGCAGATCTCTACCATCTGGGAGTTATTACCCCCGAAGGACAGCAGACGGTACAACTGGTACTACTCTCCGATAAGAAGGCAAACGCCGGTCTTGTCCGGATACCGGTGACCATAAGCTACCATGCAATCGACGGCGTGCTCCGCACCCAGTCAACAGCAATCGGTATGATGATGAAAGGCAAAGCAGAACTGGGTTTTGTCTCCGTAGATACCAACCCCCCACGGCTTATGGAAAAAACTCCCTTTGATCTCACGATCCGTATCGAGAATACCGGAACCGGCGAGGCAAAACAGGTATCTGCAAAGATAGACCTCCCGGCAGAGGGGAAAAAAGAGGCGTTCATCGGCAAGATCAAACCCGGCAATGATGCACCAGCGCTCTTCCTCCTTGAAGGGGCACAACCAGGGAATCATCCCTATACGCTGACAATTGTCTATACCGATGATATGGGCGAACATACCATTAAACGCGACATGAAACTGTATGTTCCCTCAACAGACATGTCCGGCACGATCATCGCCCTTCTCATCATCCTTGTCATTATCGTGGTAGTTGGTTACCGTTACTGGTACCAGCCGAAGGTCAATGGCGAAAGGAAGTTTCCATGGGAAAGAAAGAGCTGAAAGTTGCCTTCCTGCTTGCAATGCGGTCGCTCCAGCGGGGCAGCAGGTCGAGCGTCATACTGACCATCCTCATCGTTGCGATGTGCTTCACCAACATGGTGTTCCTGCCCGGTATGTTCAACAGTATCGGGCAGAACATCACCAAGCAGGTCGTTGACTACGAGGTGGGTAACGTGCTCATCAGCCCCAAGTCCGGTGAGCAGTATGTCACGGATCTTGATGCAACTCTCGCTCTCATCAACGGTATGCCCGGTGTGGAAAGGGCAACCCCCCATTATTCCAAGGCAGCCACCCTCAAGTATCGCCAGCGAATCCTTGGCGTCTCCTTGCGGGCAATAACCCCCAATGATGAGAAGGCTGTCTCCCCCCTGTACACCAAGATGATCTCCGGCAGTTATCTCGGGGACGGTGATACCGGGGAAATTATCCTGGCAAAGATGATCGCCGGAGATCCATCTGTCAAGGAAGAGTATGAGTTCCAGGCCTCTCTTGGCGGGGTACGTGTCGGGGACTCTATTACCGTTGAGTGGGCTAACGGGTATACGAAAGACTACCGGGTGAAAGGGATCTACTCGACCGGCTATTGGGCGACAGACACAACGGGCTATGTGACAAAGAGCGACATGGAACTGGTAGAAGGAAGACCGCTTGACTATGCGGATTACATCACCGTAAAGGCTAAACCCGGCTACTCGGAGAAGTTTATCAAGGACGAACTCCAGCAGTACGGGGTGTCGCAGAAGGTGCAGACAACAACCGATCTTCTGGCAAAGAGCATGGGTAAAGCGCTCCAGAGTTATGCGATCATCAATATGGTCTCCCTCTTTGTGGGTATTGTCATCACAACGGTCGTATTGTTCATTGTCATCACTATCAAGACCCTCAACAGCCGCAAGCAAATTGGCATCTTGAAAGCGATCGGGGTGGACAAGGCGGTTATTATGCACAACTACGGGTTCCAGGTCATCATTCTTGCCCTTCTCGGGATTGCCTGCGGGATAATTATGACCTCGCTCCTGATGGTCTATATGACGTATAATCCCATCGTCACTCCCGACTGGTCGGCATCGCTGTACTTAACACCGATGGACCTGATCTCGAATTCCCTGATACTGTTTGTCGCGGCAGTTATTGCCGGGTATGTTCCGGCCTGGCAGGTCTCGCGTGAGGATATCCAGACCGCGATGAGGTCCTGATATGATCGAGATTTACGATCTTCGCAGGATCTACCGGATGGGGGATATTGAAGTCCGGGCACTCGATGGAGTGAGCCTTGAGATCGAGAAGGGCGAGTTCCTCGGTATCATGGGGGCGAGCGGAAGCGGCAAGACCACGCTTCTTCATATGCTGGGTCTTCTTGATGAACCTACATCCGGGAGGATTGTCATTGAAGGGACGGATCTCTCTTTACTTTCGGATTACGAGAAGGCAATGTTCCGGCTCTACAAGCTCGGTTATGTCTTTCAGGACTATGCACTCGTTCCTGATCTGACGGTCATGGAGAATGTCTCTCTCACAGCCATGCTACGGAAAGATCGTACCGAAGGCCAGTACCGAAAGGACAGTGTTGAAATTTTACAGAAGATCGGGCTCTACGACCGAAGGGACCACCTACCCAGGGAACTCTCCGGGGGCCAGCAGCAGCGGGTGTCGATTGCCCGTGCCATGGTGAACAAGCCAGACATCCTCTTTGCTGACGAACCCTGCGCCAACCTCGATTCTGAGAACTCGAGGATGGTGCTTGAACTCTTCCGTGAGATTAACGAAGAGATGCAGCAGACGATTGTGATGGTCTCCCACGAGGACTGGCACAAGGACTATTTCCACCGTATCGTCCGGCTTAAGGACGGGAAAGTTATCGCCGACGGGACGAACGGATCATCAGCACATTAGTTAGGTGGATGCAGAATCCTGCTCTTTTTTTTGTTCCCGGTTCAAAAGTACTCTTCATCACTGCTGACATGTACGATATCCCCATAGAAAAAATAGTCCGCTCCCGCCGTCGGACTATTGCACTGGTCATCACTTCGGAAGCCCAGCTTATTGTGCGAGCCCCCCTCAAGGCACCGGCCGCAATGATCGAAGACCTTATCCGGGAAAAACGCAGCTGGATCCTCAAAAAAATCGGGGAGATCCGACAAAGACCCGCGACAACAGTGCATGCGTATAGTGAGGGCGAGACCTTCTTCTATCTCGGGCGTGTTTACCCGCTGCATATTGTGGAGAGCGGTAACAGCCCCATTGAACGTACGGACCGGCTGTGCGTATGCCGGACGCTGCTCCCCGATATCAAACACCGATTGAAATGCTGGTACATGCAGGAGGCCCAACGGGAGATCCACGCCCGCTGTATGTGGTTCTCTATGACGACCGGATATACCCCGAAGTCGATCCGCATCACGGATGCCCGGCAGCGCTGGGGTTCCTGCACCAGTGAAGGAGGGCTCAACTTCAGCTGGCGGCTCATCCAGGCACCGCTTGAGATTGTGGATTATGTGATCGTCCATGAACTTGTCCATCTTAAACAGCCCGATCATTCGAAGAAGTTCTGGAGCAGGTTAAAAGAGATCATGCCGGACTATGAGCGGCGGAGGGAATGGCTCAGGGAGAATGAGCGGTTGCTGAGGATCTAGAGATTGCAACATCCCCAGAGCCTTAAAAGTCCGGGTGTGTCTCTTTAAAAATACATGACTCCTGCGTTCTTTACAATAACGCGCCGGCAGCAATCCCAGCTGCGTACAGCACCATCGCGACATGGAAGCACGGCAGCACCTTAAGCGCAGTATCGGGAGACCGGTCTTTGAGGATCATCGCATTGGCATATAGCAGCAGGACGAGTCCTGCACAGATACCAATCCGGGCGACCCATCCCAGCCGGGTCATGAAGATGAGAGCGGTCACCCCATGGACTGCGGTAAACCCCGAGATCCAGTACGCAGTCCCGTTCATACTAAAAAGAGTCGGGATCGTGTTCATGCCCCGCGCCCGGTCATTTGCCACATCAATTAAATCATTTGCACCCAGATGAGCAAGTGCGAACGGATAGAAGAAGGCAAAGTACAGGAGCGCATTCAGGTCAGGGCTGCCGATGCAGAGATATCCTGCCACCGGAAATAAGGCAAAATCTGTTCTGCCAATCAGTTGTGCAAACGGAAACTTCTGCTCGCGTTTTTCTTCCTGGTAGAAGATCTCTATCGCAAAGCAGTAGACCATCAGAATGAGCACATAAACAGAATGCGGGGCGGGCAGGGTTAAGATAAGACATGCCGTAACAGCAGCAAGGATCAGGAAAAGGGCAACTGCATTACGGGGGGAAATGAGCCCGGCTGAGAGCGGCCGTGTGCCAAATACCCTCCAGTATTTCGTCAGTTTATCGGTTTCGATATCTTTCCTGTCATACTCGCGATCAATGTAATCATTCAGTACAAGCCCGGCTTCAAACCCGAAAAACCCGATCAGGGCAACTCTAACGAGATCAAGCCATGCAAACCCACCATAGGTAATCGTGGCAAGCAGGTACCCGGAGCAGAAGAGCAGGGGCCAGGCAAACGAGAACTGGAGCCGGGTGAGATCGATATATGCCCGCAGGGTTGCATGCATTCTCTTAAATGATTGGCATATCTTCCTGATACACGCTGCGATCAAAACGCTGCGTGTATTTTTGTCTCCTGTCTCTCCTGTCACCGTACCATTGTTTCAGGAAATATGCCCTCAGGAAACCTTACAAATAATATAAAAAGTTCAAGGCCAACTGAAGATGTGGAAATATTATGACTGAAACAACTGACATATCTGAAGGGATGATGAGCTGGACGAGCCTTTTGCCCTGGTGGGTAGTACTCCTTTGGGGATTGCTCTCCTTAATTATCGGGATCATGTTCCTGACAACACCTGGTATTACCACCATCATCCTGATCACATTCATGGGGGCATACTGGCTGGTTGGCGGTTTTTTTACCCTTGGCAGTCTTGCTGTTGATAAAACCAACATGGGATGGAAGATCTTCTTATCTATTGTAAACATTCTTGCCGGAATCGTCATCCTCATGTACCCGCTGTACAGCACCGTGTTCATTCTCTCATTCTTTGCGATCTTCGTAGGGTTCTGGGGAGTGTTTATCGGTGCTGCCCATCTGTTCCAGGCATTCAAAACAAAAGATGGCGGCAATGGTGTGCTAGGGGTAATCAGCATGATCTTTGGTCTTATCATTCTGGTTTACCCGCTCGTAGCCGCAGAGCTCATACCCTTTATCGTAGGCATCCTTGCTATCGTGTGCGGTATCGGAGCAGTTATTGCGTCATTCCAGGTAAAGAAGGCCTCGACCGCTCCAGCGAATTAAGCAGCGGTATTACCCATTCTTTCTTTTTAAGGCGGTAAACCACGGCATAAACTTGTGGTATCACCTGAGTATACCAGATACTACCGTCCATGATTTATCCTCAAGACTCGTATAGGTGATGATGGGATCTTTTTTTATCCGCACAGAGACACCGTTCGATATAACGGATATATTCGATATGCATAACGATGCCTTTGCGCAGGATGGCGAAGCCCGGCTCGTAAACGCCCTGCGCAATGATGGTGATTTTACCGCGGCGCTCTCGCTTGTTGCAGTGCATGATGACCGGATCATCGGGCATGTGCTCTTCCCCCCGATAACCATCGAGTCCCCCGATAAAAATCAGGATTGTGTTCCTGCGCTTGCACTGGCGCCGCTTGGTGTGGACCCGGCGTTCCAGTGCCAGGGTGTCGGAGCGGCACTTATGGAAGAAGGACTAAAAACCTGTCGCCATCTCGGGCACCGCGCCGTGATCGTGGTCGGTCATCCGGGCTATTATCCCCGGTTTGGGTTCTCTACTGCCCGGACCTTTGGTATCACCGCCCCCTTCCCCTGCCCGGATGAGGCGTTCATGGCGATCGAGCTGGTACCCGGTGGGCTCGATGGGGTGCGCGGAACCGTCCGTTATCCTCCTGCATTCGATGCAGAGGGCGCCCACACGGGATAAATTTAACCACTCTTTAACCATTGGTTTTTGTGTCTCATTTTTTATTTTTTGGTTCCACCAGAGCGGATATACCCTTCACCACACCAATTGTACATTAAGATGGAAATGAAAGGACCTGTCATCACAGGATTTGTCAACACTCTTGCAGGATTCACCAGTGACGCAGGCATTCCTACTCATGCTGAACCCATGGACCCCTCGGAGCCGGCACTTAAGAAATACACCAATGAGTTCTGGACTTCCCGCCAGCGCCAGTCTTCCTCCATCCATGAGATCTCGTACCGTGCCTGTTTCAAACCCCAGCTCCCCCGCTTCTTCATCCATCACCTGACAAAAAAAGGCGATATCGTATATGATCCATTCAGCGGCAGGGGAACTTCCGTAATAGAAGCAGGGCTTTCAGGGCG
>JAURZP010000038.1 GCA_030653335.1 Methanoregula sp.
AGAGATCGGAGATTTAATTGCAGCAAAAACAGTCTGCAAACAATACGTTCAATCGTTTCCTGATGATCTTTCAATGCGTTATAACCTCGCTGTAACAAATTTTGCTTTACAAAATTTTGAAGAAACGGATCAATTTTTACAACAAACCTTTTCACCAAAAATATGTGGTTTGGAGATCGGCACAGGAATTTCTCGGATGTATATGGAGAGAAATCAATTTCGGAAAGCTTTGGAATTAGCATATGACTTAAGGCGTGAATTTTTTGATATACCTGAAGCTCATGAAAATTACATATCCGTTTTTTTAAATTTAGAGAAATCTCTGCCACAGTTTGAAGACATTCAGAAAGTTCAGGTAGATTCTGCAGTTTATTTTAAAAATAATGATAATGGGGATGAATTTGTGTTTGTCATTGAATCTCGAGAGGATCTTTCCCCCCGATTAAGAGAGAAATCCATTAATGATCCATTTATTGAAAAAATAATTGGAAAAGAAAAAGGTGAATCCATACCCATTATTGGAGGTAAAGCAGAAAATGAGAATATCGAGATAACTGACATTTTAAACAAATATGTCTACGCATTTCGTGAATCTTTTAACGATTATAACAAAAATTTTCCGGATTCCTCCGCTGTTAAAAAAATTCAAATCAAATCAGATAGTGATGAAAAGATCACGGAGGAGTCTATTAAAAAGATGTTTGAATTAGTTCATCAGAATTATGACTATAAACAGAATATATTAAATTTATACCTCGAAAAGAAAGTACCAATTTCTGCAATTGCGGCAAAATTCAAGATTAATTCCTATGATCTATTTCCGCAATTTTCTTCATCGCCGGACTTGGGAATTTTTAGCTTTTATGGAAATAATATCGATATAATTTTTGCCTCAAATCAATTAGCAGCAGGGAAAAAAATTATTCTTGACTTTTCTTCGTTATTCACAATATTTTTACTCAAATTGGAAGATTTAATAATAGATACATTCGGGAAGCCAGTAATTACTCAATCCCTTTTGGATGAGTTAAATTCTATCCTGATTAATCTACAAAAACCACTAAATCGATCAGAACATGGATATCTTACATCAAAAGACGGTCGAATTGTTATGGAAACAATTTCGTCAGAACAAATTGATGCGGAAGCACAAAAAATAAGAAAATTACTCGAATGGATAAAAATTAACTGTGATGTGGTCCCCTGTTATCCTTTGTTAAATTTGACACAGTCTGAAATTGAAAAATACAAATTCATGGGAAAAGTATCTTTGGATTCGATATACCTGAGTTCTGACAATGCCCATATTCTATTTACCGATGACAAAATACTTAGTTCAATTACTAAAGGGGAATGTGGGAGCAATTGTATTTCTATCCAGGATATTCTTTGTTATCTTCACTCAACGGGTAAAATTAGTGAAGAACAACACGTGAATCTATTACTGCAACTTTTTGAAATGAACTACTACTATATTCAATTTTCATTGTTATCTGATTGTAGATTTTCAGTCAGTTGATTTTGTTTGTAAGCCATTTTTAAGCATTGGTGAAATTGTATTCTCGATATCTTGCTGGTTAAATTCAAAATATAATTTTCCTGCTACATCACTTCCCCGCCATCAGCCAATGAGGGAAAAACCCCGACCACCTCCCCTCCCCTTCTTCGAATGCCCCTTCTCCGGAGCCACGTTAGGCTGGTGCCGCTTCCCCTCCGTCTGCTGGTGCCTCGGCTTCTCCGGCTCCCGCAGCCGCTCCCCGGGCTTCCGGTCGCCGTCCGGTCCCCGCTTCTTCTCCGGCCGGTTGTCCTTGTGCACATCCTCGCACTCCAGCTCCCCGATGATGTCGAGCGGCTCGGTGTTGCACTTCGTCAGCCGGATGATCTCAAGCAGCCGCTCCATGCCGATGAAATGCTCCGCCATCACCCGGGCGAGCGGCGTCAATACCAGCCGGGTGTCGTGCTTCCCGGTCAGCTGGTGATCCTCCCGCAAGAATATTTCACAATCTAATTTACCGCACCGCACAGATTTTCTCTATCTTATGACCGCACGCCCGTTTTTTTCTGAAAGCCGGAGGTAGTGTCTGTGCATTTGGCGTTTTCTCTGATGCTCGTGATGGTGGTGGTGGTGCTGGCGGTGTGGTGTGCGGGATCGGGACTTTACCAAAAATCCGTAACCCGACGGAAGGCCGTTTTTCCGGTTCTGCTGAAGTCCGGGGACTGGCCGGGTTTCGCGAGTGGTGGTGCAGATGACCGGGGGGGTGACGCCCCGTTTGACCGGGTTCGGCATAAGGCGGGACCCGAGACATGCGAGGATGGGGCTTTTGGGAGAGTGATCGGTTCCGGAAAGGGCTGAGCTACCCAGTAACCATGAGGGGGGGGGGTTTGCGGCAAAGAACAGGAGAGGCACAATTTTTTATTATGTAGCGTTATCTTCCTCAAACGCCGGAGGGACCTTCCGTCTCATCCAACGTAAAAAAAGTACACAACATAGCACGGATATAATTGCGAGAAGAAACTCAAATCCCATTTTATATTGTGAAAAAACCATCCAATAAATCA
>JAURZP010000039.1 GCA_030653335.1 Methanoregula sp.
TTAGTAATCGCCTCAACATTGCCCGTGCTTTCTTTGCCCGGTGAGCCACGTGGGGATCAGCAAGGAGGAAACCGGGATCAATCGCGTCTGAGATCCTTTCATGCATCTGGTCATCATCGCCGGGCAAAACCATTATCCTGAGCTGGTACCAGCACCGGTCGGCCAGACCGTCTCTTTTCAGCGCAGTGCAAAAACGTGAGAAGTTGTATGGATCAGGAATTCGTGCAACCGTTATTCTGCAGATACTCTCGAGAAATGTGTTGAGTTCGGTTATCTCTTCTGGAAGGGTACGGTTATGAATTGTGGGAAGATAGGAAAAGACAATCTTGGGCTTTTTGTCCTCCAGCTCGATCCGTGCATGGAGCTCGATGCCGGCCATAAGATATTCCTCACCTTCCTTTGGAAAATATTCCGGATCTTCGGTTGGTTCAGGTTCGGTCATGGAATTATTTCCCGGTATGATCTTCTCATTTGAATGCATTCTCTTCTTTACCTGCACAAAGACGTTGTGGGCTTTTAGCCCCCCGCTTTGTACGGAAGTCCCATTTGAGCGTCAGACTTTTCATCCTCCTCGCCTCACTGGTCCGCTTACCCACAGACCGCTCCTCCAGCTCAAATACCGGATCGATCCGGTTATGGATACTCAAGCGCTTTAGCTAAGGTGATCAGGTATCTGATGGGGTGAACTCCCGGAATTGGTAGAGCTAACATCGGGATCCAAAACAGCCCTCCAATTCCTAAAAAATCTCCTCATAGGTTATCCCACCCCCACCTTTTCGTTCCTCAATCCAAACAGCTCCAGACAGGCCGGTTTTCTCCTGCGCAAATCCTCCGGAATCCCATATAATGCCCAGAACAGGAACCTCCGGAAAAACCCCCCAAAAAACCCGCCTGACAGGCCGGTCGAGAAGTGCCGGTTCCGGGCAATCGGGGCCTGGAATAGACCCGGATGGTCATTTTTGGGAGTATGAGAGGGACCAGGTCATCTCAGGTGATCAGGGGCACCAGATCAGCGCAACAAATGAAGAGGTTGTTTCATTCATGCTTGAAGTGGCAGAATATATGCACACCGGAGAATCTGTTGAAGAGTGGTTGAAAGAAAAGACCGGATTATAACCGGCTCAATTGCTCAAGCGCCCCACGGTACTTTCGTTTCCTCTCGTTCCATGTTTCATCCCTCATTCCCTCCAAAGCAGTCATATCCTTTTTATCAAGTGCAATCACATCTACACTTTTTGTAAATAGCATCCATTTCAGGTGCTCTTCTGCAATAATATTATTGAGCCTGTCGATAAGACCGGGCAATGGAAGATCATCAGGGACATCGAGAACGATCTCTGTCATGAGTATACCATTCTTTTTATTGGATAAAAAGTTAGTCCGTAAATGGATTACCCCCGGTTCTGTTCTGAAGTGATGACCCTTTTTCTGTCGGGCATATAAAAAAGAGCAGTCTTAAAAAACCCATCATATGTCAAATCCCCCCAGTAAGACACAAATACCGGATAATATACCCAATTTTCCCTACCCCAAAAAAACGCCCCCGATAACGCCCCCGATAACGCCCCCTTCCAAGGCAGATCTCCCCTCAAACGGGTAAACCCCCGACAAAAACCAACTGCGATTTAAAGGGCCATAGCGACCTTCGTTTTTCAAGCCTAATCCAACCGTATTTTGGCAAACAGGGCGATTTAAGAGCACTTATTTTCACGTCCCGGAACTGGATCATTTCAGAGGGGGTTTCCGGACCGGAATCCGGCAATCGGAGCCCGAATTGGGCTTGTTTTCTCACAGGGTACATACCTCCTGATACCAGATGATCTAACCTTCCGGGGGACGCCCGGGAATCACTCTCCCACCATAACCATTAAGACAGAACACCCCTATTCATCATATACCGACCCCACGATGAAATAAAACGGGATTCTTAAAAAAAAATCTGCAATGCTACGTAACATTTCGTCTGGGGTTCACCCTGTGATAACGAGCGCACAGGGAAATAACGTATCCATAAGGTGAGAGACGATGAAAAAAACCAAGACAACTCCTATACCAGAAAAAAATCAAGGACTGGACAAGTCAAGTCAGGTCAGGTCATGCTATGACTGCCCTGAATCAAAAACCCCCGACTAAGAAAAACACCAAAAACATCCCACGCAATATGAACTTCCCCATCATCGGCATCGGCGCATCAGCTGGCGGACTCGAAGCATTCGAACTCTTCTTCAAAACAATGCCGGCCGAAAGTGGCATGGCGTTTGTTCTCGTCCCTCACCTTGACCCGGGCCATGCAAGCATGCTCTCGGAGATCCTCCAGCGCAACACCACGATGCCGGTTCACGAAGCGCAGGACCAGATACCAATCCAGGCCAACCATGTCTACATCATCCCGCCGGCAAAGGACATGGCGATCTTCCATGGTGCGCTCCACCTGAGTGTCCCGGAACAGGTACGGGGGATGCGGTTGCCTATCGACTCCTTCTTCCGCTCACTGGCAGAGGACCAGGGAGAGCGGGCGATCTGCGTGATCCTCTCGGGCAGCGGGTCGGACGGCACGCTCGGGCTCCGGGCAATCCATGGGGTGGGGGGAGTCTCCTTTGTGCAGGAACCCTCAACGGCTAAATACGATGGCATGCCGTCAAGTGCGGTCCAGAGCGGTCTTGCCACCTACGTGATGCCGGTCGACAAGATCACCGAACAGCTGGTCGCTTATGTCAGGACTATTGCGGATACCGGTGTTCCCCCGGCCCCTCCTGTACCTGCTGCACTCAGTGCCATGCGGCGTATCAACATGCTCCTGCGGACAAAGACCGGCAACGACTTTTCCCAGTACAAGCAGAGCACGATCCATCGCAGGATAGAACGGCGGATGGCGGTGCACAACGTAACGGATATGGATTCGTACGCCCGGTACCTCCATGAAAACCCTGCCGAAGTCCACATACTCTTTAAGGAACTCTTAATCAACGTGACCAGCTTCTTCAGGGACAAAGAAGCCTTTGAAGCGCTGAGTACGGTAGTCATTCCCCGGCTGTTTGAAAATAAACCCGAGAACTATATCTTCCGGGTCTGGGTGCCGGGGTGCGCCTCCGGTGAAGAGGCGTACTCGCTTGCCATGCTCTTCCGCGAGCATATGGACGAGATCAAACAGGAGTTCAAACTCCAGATCTATGCAACCGACATCGATGACGATGCGATCACAACCGCACGGGCAGGCATCTACCCGCCCAACATCGCAATCGATGTCTCACCCGACCGGCTGCGGCGGTTCTTTGTAAAAGAGGAGAGCGGCTACCGGATAAAAAAAGAGATCCGGGAGCAGGTCATCTTTGCGATCCAGAACGTGATCAAGGATCCGCCGTTCACAAAGATGGACCTGATCAGCTGCCGGAACGTGCTGATCTATCTCGAAACCGAACTCCAGACCCGGGTGATCCCGGCGTTCCATTACGCGCTCAAACCGGACGGGGTGCTCTTTTTGAGCCCGTCTGAAGGGATCGGGAATTTTACCGATCTCTTTGCACCGCTGGATAAAAAATGGAAGATT
>JAURZP010000040.1 GCA_030653335.1 Methanoregula sp.
CATCTTCATTCGTCCTCGCTGACGCTCGCTTCCCATTCACTGCACTACGGGCTCGCTTCGCCCTCCTCCATTCCACTCCCCGGCACTCCCGTGCTTTTCCGGAGTTGCGCGGTTGATAGGATGACGCCCCGGGTTTGGTCGTGCTGCTCTTTGCGCCAGCGATCTGCCTATGTCATGACTCCCGGTCTGCTTGTCTTGGGCGATTGGATGCCTTACTCTATGAACCGTTCTGGAATGAACGATGAATACTGGTAGGGGAGGCAGATCCCCCTTGCCCTTCTGCGATTTTCATACAGGTTATAAAAGATTCAGGTTTTTGTGGTAACTTCCACGGGATCGATATTCGCATCGATCAGGCAGTCGAAGGTGATTGTCGTGAGCCACCCGGCTTTTTCAAACATATGCATGAAACAGAACCCCATCACCAGTGCATCGGGGTGCTTGTCAATAATTGCTTTCACCTTCTCCACTTTCACGGATACATTGGGCATGGAGAGCCCGCCCATGATGACGATGGCTTTGGGATTCAGGCCGACCGATGAAACGCGGGCCTGCATCCCTATTTCAGGAACTGACTGGATCTTATAGGCCTTGATCTCGTCCATCATCGGTACAAAGACCTGTTCGGGTTCCAGTGAGCGGATGGCAAACCCAAGCAGCTCGACAAACGGCATACACGTGCCAGGGACTCCGTAATAGACAATCTGGTCACCTTTTTTCAATCCTTTTTTCACGAGAAATTCCTTAAACGGAGACAGGATACCCTCGACACCATGGAATAGTTCTTTCCGGGTCATGATAGATCAACAGTCCCGCGTAGAGCTGATAATACGTTCTAACGCAGTGAAGTCCGGAAGACTTGAAGGCTATGCATAAGTGGTGATATGAGAAGGATACGCCGTATTGTCAGGGTTGTTGAGTTCCTGACTGCTGGGACCGGAAAAGGGCCGTGTTCTTCTATGAGGATCTGTTTGAAAAAAGGATAGTTGTCCGGAAGGTTTTTCCGGGCTCACGGTTCTTATGCGGGCGTTTCGCCTTTCATCATTGCTTCGAGTTTTAATGCAATCTGCTGGAGCGTGTTGACTTCAAGGAAGATGAGGATGTTGCCTGCAATTTTATGCTCATCCGAGGTCAGTTTGACCCTGAAGAGGATCACGTCATCCACTTCTACGGTCATCTGGGCGACAAGGGAAGTGATGGCCGCGTGCGCCATGTCGACCACAAGGACCGGGGGTGAGGGGAGCAATCCCATGCCAATGAGATCGGATACAGCGCTCAAAAACGATGAGATCATGATATTTCCGACTTCGAGGATCGCACTCTGGTCCATCACGCTGAACGGGTGATCGAATTCAGAAGTTCCCTGCATGATGTTTGCGGTCCGCTTGGCAGAGTCACGGGGAAAATGCAGGATTAAGAAACCTCCGTGGGGGATATCTCCCTGGATCTCAAAAACGACCATGGTGGTCAATTCATCCGTGAGGAAATCTCCCACTTTAGAGATATCGATGATATTGATCTTCGGCACGCTCATGCCGATGTTGGTATTGAGCATCTGCGAGAGGGTGGTGGCCGAATGCGCGGAACCGATATTGGCGAGTTCCTGCAATGCATCCATCTGAACTGCGGTAAATTCCATGGTGCTCCTTTTTTTTTAGGATGTAATTTTTAATCACTTATACTTTTGTGAGGGGCGAATACCGGGATCATATCGCTGGTACCGGAGTTCAGGATTTGGTTATAAGGGATTCCTTTTTGTTACTTCCCATCACGTATTCTCTGTCAGTATGGTTTTTGATT
>JAURZP010000042.1 GCA_030653335.1 Methanoregula sp.
GTGTCTGGACGTGGGAGAAGTCGAGCAGGCCGTTGATCATAATCTGGAGCTCTTTTGCGCCATCGACTGCATACCCGATAAACTCGTCCGCATCCGAATCCAGCCGGCCCTTATACCGCTGCTCGATCAACTGCAGGTAACTTGCAATCCTGCGAAGCGGTTGCTGCAGGTCATGGGAGGCAATATGGGCAAACTGCTCCAGCTCGGTATTTGACCGTGCAAGTTCCTCCACCTTCCGGGCCAGTACCTTTTCGGCCTGTTTGATATCCGTAACGTCTTCCAGGGTTTCGACGGCACCGAGAATTTCACCCTTCTCATTTCTGATGGGTGCAGCAGTGAAGTGGAGCCATGTGCCAGAGGGGCCCATGTGGGGGAAGAAGTCGGTGGCTTCGTATGCGTCATCAATGAGTTCTGATTTTCTGTATTTGCCGGAATACCACTGGGGGATCTTCTCAATCTCTCCGTCGACGAGCAGGTCGGCCATGCAGGGACGTTCGCTGGGGTAGAATGCCCGCCACTGCTGATTGGTGCCGAGCACTTCCTTTGCGCTGATCCTGCTGTAGACTTCCAGCGCTTTGTTCCATTGGATCACCTGATGATCCCTGTCAATGACAAACTGCGGGATGGGGGAACCCCGGACAATGGTACTGAGTTTGTTCTCGCTATCTATGAGGGCCTGTTCTGCCTGCTTGATATCGGTGATATCCCTTCCCACGGTCTGGTACTCGGTGAGAATGCCCTGCTCATTGAAAATTGCCCTGTCCACCCAGCGCTGCCAGCGCAGACTGCCGTCCGGCATGATGATGCGGTGGTTGATGGTCGCGACCGGGTGATCATGAGTAAGTGAAGCGAAATGTTCCCGGATGCTGGCCTGATCATCAGGAGGGATTTCCGGTTTGAATTTTTTTCCAATCAGTTCTGAGCAGTTTTTCCCAAAGTACCTGCAGTAGGCCTCATTCACAAAGACATGGGTGCCATCAGGTTTGAACCGGCAGATGAATTCCGTCTGTGTCTCGACAACGTTCCTGAACTGCTCCTCGCTCCTCTTTAAGGAGAGTTCCATCTGTTTGCGCTCGGTGATGTCTTCACAGATCCCGTCAATCCATTCGATCCTGCCTTCAGCGTTCCTCTTTACCCTTGAATTCAGGGAGATCCAGATCGGTGTTCCGTCTTTCTTTTTTAAGTACAGCTCGAAGTTCCTGACAAAACCATCAGTGTCCAGCGCCTGAAGGAGGGGTTTTCTGTCTTCCGGGCTGAAATACAGGTCCGTGACCGGGTGGCTCAGGCACTCGTCAAGCGACTCGTACCCGAAAATTTTGACAAACGCCGGGTTTGCCCAGATCCACCTGCCCGGTGATCCAGCGGTATTCCTGTAGACTCCTACGGTTAGGTTGTCGACAAGGGAACGGTATTGTTCCTCGCTTGCCCTGAGCGCGTCTTCCTTTACTTTAATATCGGTGATATCTTCGAGCGTTTCGACTGCACCGATGATATTGCCTTGCGAATCTTTGATCGTCGACGCGGTGAAATACAGCCATATCCCGTTCGTCCCCATTCTAGGGAAGAAGTCGGTGGCTTCGTATGCCCCTTCAATGTATTTTGATTTATTGTACTTCCCTAAATACCACTGGGGGATCTTTTCAATCGATCCATCGACGAGGAGATCCGCCATGCAGGGGCGTTCCTCCGGGTAAAATGCCTTCCACTGCAGGTTGGTGCCGAGGACTTCATCGGCCTTAACACGACTGTACCGCTCAAGTGCATTGTTCCAGCTGATCACCAGGTGGTTTTTATCGATCACGAACTGGGGGATGGGTGAGCCCTGTACAATCCCCTGCAGCTTCTTTTCACTTGTGCAAAGTGCGTCCTGCCCGTATTTCAGTTCATCAAACTGTGCCCGGAGTTCCTCTTCTGAGGCAGTGATCTGTTCATACGCTGCCCGTAATTCGTCTTCGGCTTTTTTCCGTTCGGTAATATCCCTTAAGATCCCTTCAACGCCCAGGCAGTTCCCGGATTGGTCGTAATATTTATGACTGCTTGTCAGCGCAAATACCGGTGTTCCGTCCCGTTTTTTTAAAGTCACTTCATAATTGGTGACAGATCCTGTCTGGTTGATATCGGCAAGGATCTGTGTTCGCTGCTCCGGAAGGTAATATAATGTTTGGGCAATATCTTTTCCATATAACTCCGACAATGAATCATATCCCAGCACCGTTGCTATCGAGGGACTTGCGAGAATGAGGTTGCTGTCCGCATCACTGCGGTAGTAGACATCCTGGATATTTTCGAGGATGCTGCGGTATTTGGCTTCACTTTCCTTAAGTGCTTCATCTGCACTTTTTTGCCTGACCGCCTTTCCGACAATGTTTTGTAATTCTGCAAACTGGGCTTTTGGTTCCCCCCCTTTCTGGAGGTAGAAATCAACCCCGCTGTTGAGCGCTTCTAAGATGACCTCTTCCCTGCCCCTGCCGGTAAAGATGATGAAAGGAATCGTATCTCCCCGGTTACGCAGCACCTGCAGGAATTTGATGCCATCCATTAACGGCATCTGGTAATCTGAGATGATCGCATCATATTTTTTCTGTTCCAGTCTGGTCAGTGCATCCGCTGCAGAAATCGACGTATCGATCGCATATTCTCCGGACTGCTCAAGGAACAATTTCCCTATCTCGAGAAGATCCGATTCGTCATCAACATACAGTACTGACAGTATTCGGGTCATGGAATGATCGGGTATGCATGACATTCAATTATTCCGGTAAATAATAGTATCGGGAAATGGGAATATACGCGTCGGGAGCTATATTCATCACGACCCAGGATAATTTTCAGACTACGAATGGCAGAAAAAAAATATCTGCTAAAAGCCCGTTATATTTTTTGGGGGTAATCAGTCGGTTTTACTGCAGGCAGGTATAGTTGATTTTTTAGTTATTGCCGGGGTTTTTAGTACAATTACAAAAACCAGCCCGGGAGACTGGCCCGCATTGTGGTACATTCACCCGGCATGATGGCATACTTGGGAACGGAATCAGGTTATTTTCAAACCCGGTTTTCGTTGTTCTTCCCTGTCATAAACAACTATATCTCGCACGTGCAGCGATTGATATAGGAATGAGTAGTCTTGAGGAACAAATTAAAGAGCTCGAGGACGAGCTTGTCAAGACGCCGTATAACAAGGCTACTTCCAAGCATATCGGACGCGTAAAGGCAAAGATCGCACGTCTCAGGGACGAAGCGGTAAGCCGCGCGATGAAAGCCGGTGGGGGTGGCGAAGGCTATAATGTCAAGAAGTCCGGCGATGCCACTGCAGTCCTTGTCGGGTTCCCATCAACCGGTAAAAGTACGCTCTTAAACAAACTCACCGGTACTGACAGCGCGGTTGCTGCTTATGCGTTCACCACGCTCACGGTAGTTCCAGGGGCGCTCGAACACAAAGGGGCAAAGATCCAGATTCTCGATATCCCCGGCCTCATTGCCGGCGCCGCGATGGGAAAAGGCCGGGGCAAGGAAGTGATTGCCGTTGTCCGTGGGGCCGATATTATCATCATTCTTGTGGACGTCTTTAACGAGCGGCACTTCGATGTGCTCATCAAGGAACTCTACGATGCGGGTATCCGGATTAACGTGCCAAAACCGGATATTACTATCAAGAAATCGTCACATGGGGGTATCCGGCTTAACGCGGTCGGTACACTGGACCTTGATATTGAAGAAGTCCGGTCTATCCTTTCCGAGAGCAAGATGATGAATGCTGATATCCTGATCCGTGGGAATGCTACACAGGATGACCTCATCGATGCAGTGCAGGGTAACCGGGTGTATATCCCGGCATTTATAGCAGTCAACAAGGTCGATCTCGTGGATAAGGAACGGTTCTTAGAGATTGAACATGATATTGCAGAACGGTTCGGAAGCCCGCCGCTCATGATATCTGCCCATGTTGGTTATCACCTTGAAGAGACAAAAGATGCGATCTATGACAGTCTCGGGTTCATCCGCGTCTATCTCAAGCCCCATGGCGGCGAAGCGGATCTCGAAGAGCCCCTTATTGTCAGGAAAGGCAGCACCATTGAGGATGTCTGTAACAAGCTCCACCGCGAATTTGTCCAGAAGTTCCGCTACTCAAGGGTCTGGGGAAAATCGGTCAAGCACCCGGGGCAGAGGGTCGGGCTCTCCCACAAACTGATAGACAGCGATCTGATCACGATCATTGTAGAGCGTTAATCGACTAAAAACCCGATAAGACCGCAACTTCTTTTTTCCGCTGTCCGTTTTTTAAAAAAATACAATTTGCCAAAAAACCGAAAATTTTCTGTTTTATTCTTTTTTCACTTACCCGGTTGAATAGCCGCTTTGATGATCGCAAGCGGTGCTTTAGTCTTGATCCCATACCCGCAAAAGTGGGTCCGCGTTGCTGGATACCCCTCAGCCCGGATTCGTTCGAGAACAATGTTGATCTCCGGTGGCGAGACTTTCAATAATTTTGCAATATGGTGATAATCGTAAAACGATGAGGTGGGCAGTTCATCAAGGCAGGTGCTGATGAGTTTCTCCAGATCTTTTTTCGTGCCGAGTTCCATGGTTTTCAAGAGATCCTGCATCTTGAGGAGCGTATCAGAGTTCCGGATGCTGCCAAGCCACAGGGGACCAATGAATCCGAGGGGTTCATTGCAGTCAGGGCATGATACGGTTGGGGGAACCATACCCGGGTGCTCTTCCCGATACAGGCATTTTTGGCACTGTAGAATAAATCCAATCTGCTTTAAGGTATTGTCAGCGGCACCGGCCCCCCGCAATAACCGGAGGTGGATCCGTACGAAATGCTCCCGGGCATAACAGAATGTCGGCTCAATACCACGGTCGTACTTGACGGTCTCGCGGACAACAAAACCGAGCAGGATACGCAAGCCCACTTCACTATGGTACTCGGTGTTCTGTGGACGTGCGAAATACCTGCGGATTCCCGCTTTCATGTGCGCTCCGCAGAGAGGAGCCGTATCGGTAGCAGTGACAAAAAGAAACCTGCGCGTACCCCTTATAGCAGCATCCACCACCATTGCCGGTGTCCCGAACGGATCGAGATCCACGGCATCAAAGGATCGTTCCGAGAGCAGGGCGCTGGCATCCCTCTGCACAATCTCGACTGGCAGGTTCGCATGGGTGGCATTGTACGTGATCAGCTCGATTGCTTCGGGCTCACGGTCA
>JAURZP010000043.1 GCA_030653335.1 Methanoregula sp.
GTGTCTGGAAGAGCATGATGGGCGATAGTAGACAGATATAGATGATAAAGCCCAGGTACGGGATCATCATAATAATCGAGACAACGATTGCAATGATCATCTGAACTACAAACAGGACTACAAGAGCAATAATGTATGGAACCCATCCAATTTTTCCAATAGTTCCCAGAATTTCTGAGAAGTTGAAAGCTTCTCCCATTTTACCTGTTCGTGCAAAACGGACCGCTCCAATGATTGCAAAGATCGCAGTAATCACTGCAATGACAAAAAATAGCAGTAATCCAAACAGTATACCCCCGACTGCGGCCATTGCTGCAGAGGGGTTGCTACTCATTGTTGCGAGAACTGATGCACCAACAACAAAGAAAAGGACAATCATTGCGGGTATCATGTAGATCAACGTGATAATGAGATACTTGATCCCATCAATGAACAGGGTACCCCAGTCACTGACTTCAGGAGCGGGTCTGTCCCCCCTGAGAACTTTTAAAGAATATCCTGCAAGCGGAATACCCAGTAGAATTGTTGCAATAATAAGCATTAGCCACTGGTTCCATTTTCCCACAACTGCTTCCTTTGCATACTCAAAGGATTCTCCAACCATACTTCCGTAATCCATTTTTTTCACCACAATATAATCTTGTTAATCACCCGTGCTATCTTCAACCACAAACGATTTAGTATGGTATGATATCGTCGCAGAATATAAATTTATCTTAAATTCTGGGTCCAATCGGAAAAATAATTCAAAATAATCAGTGCCTGAAGTACCTTACACCCGTAAAAACCATTGCCATCTGCAAGCGGTTTGCAGCTTCAATCACTTCCTTATCCCTAATCGATCCACCCGGCTGAACAAGTGCTGTTGCTCCTGCCAGTGCAGCCACTTCAAGAGTGTCAGGAAACGGAAGGAACGCATCAGAAGCAACCGATGAGCCTTTGAGGGGGGCACAGGCTTTTTCGATGGCAATCTTTGCCGAATCAACGCGGCTCATCTGGCCGGCACCGATTCCGAGCGTGCGTTTCTGGTCGGCAAAAATAATCGTGTTGCTCTTGGTATGTTTACAGACTTTCCATGCCAGCTGAAGAGCTTTCATCTCAGCAGGAGTGGGATCCCGGTCGGTAATCACTTC
>JAURZP010000054.1 GCA_030653335.1 Methanoregula sp.
ATATTTTATGAAATCATCTTTAATAAAACCCGGACCAGCGATGATCAGGGGTCCGTCAATTAACGATAGGGGAGCAAGTACCTGTTCAAAGAATGCGGGACGGTTGTCCGATTCTCCACCTTTGCCGCTGCCGGCAGTGAAGGTTACTACACTCTCCGGGCCGTATTGCCGGAGCCGGAAGAGTTCGGCTTCACCTTCTTCTATCGTGAGGATATGGATAAGACTGAACGCCGAGGATTTCACTGCCCGTTCAATGCGCTCCAGTTCATGGGGGCGCCACTGCTTGATAACCGAGATCTCAAAACCCGTCTCAACATTGATCGTGTGATATGAACCAATTTCAATGCCATGTTCAATCAACCCGCTGATGCGGAGCCGGACACCGTGTTGTGAGAACTCTACGCGTTCGATCCGTACGCCAAGCCGGACCGGGCGCTTTTCCATCTTCTCCGGGCGAAGTTTATCACTTGCGGTATCCACGCTGCGGAATGTGGTGGCAAAGATGAGATCTCCAGGAGCTATAAGATGCTGGAGATGCCAGAGATCGTCCACACTTTCCGGAAACAACCGGATCTCGCCATTGTTGCCTTTTAGATCGCCATAATCAGCCTTCATGCTGACCTACAATATCTGAGCCTCCGGGTGGAACAAAAGCGGCAACCGTATCAGTATTCAGGATCCCTTTGAGTGCCTTTTCCTCGTCTTCAGAGATCTTACCTTTCAAAAGACGCAGCATCTTCTTTGCAATATCATTAGGCTCGAACTGCCCGGGCTTGAGCTCGTTATAGGCCTTGCATTTTCCTTTGATTACTGAAGGAGGCCCGCCAATCACCGCAGCGTTTGGTTCGAGCATAAGCCCGATACCCACAGAGAGCGGTACATTCCGGTACCAGGTGCGTTCACCACGGACAATGAATGAACCCCGCGAGACAAATTCCCCGGTTTCAGGAGTCTTACTCACCTGCGGGGGAAGGACACTATAGACATCTGCGGAGAAATGCCCGCTTCGCCACGCGCCGGAGTATGAGGCGGCAAACTGTACCACTTCGTCCATGTGCTCTGTTTTACCCTTGACGATCACGACACTTGCCCCATGCACATCAGCATGCACAAAGAGATCTCCGCCTGCCATATATTTCTTCACCAGTTCCTCGTTCTGGGAGGCATCGCGTCCTCCAAGAACCACGGTGCCATCGCTTGTTATAAACCAGCGGAAGCGGTGGTACCAGAGTTTTTTTAACGGGATGATATCACGTCGTGTAACCTTCTTTTTAACAACAACGTTCTTCATTGCCGCGAGTGCGCCGGCTTTCTTCTTGCGAAACTTCTTAATGACATCGTAATACCGGCCGGCATTCTGCTCAATACCTTCGTGCACATAGATCTTGACCCGCTTTCCGATATCAACTTCAACTGCGGCTTCATCGGGATAAAATGCGGTGATCTTTTTTGCATCTGCTGAAGATGCCCCTTTCAGGTGCCGCTCAATCTCCTGCCAGGAGAGTTGCCTGCTTGCTGCATCCAGAGAGGTGATCAGGTTTGAAACAAACTGGTAATTTTCGTAGATGGCAGCAACGACTTCTTCTGTTTTTGCAACTTTCTCATCAAATTTTTTTATGGCAGATTCCTGGTATTTCCTGATCCGCTCTTCTTTTGAAAATTTTGGTTTTGCTGCTTTTGTTGCGGTCTCTTTCTTTGTTAAGGGATAAAATGCTTCAAGCGCTTCTGAAAAACTCGAAAAACACTGGAGATCCTTTTCTCCACGTATATCAACAGATTCGCAATACTTTGCCGACATAACCGGTGTGCGTGCGTGCAATACCTGTTCAAAAAATTCCTGCACTGCGGTAAACAGAAGAGCCGGATTCGCCGATGATGAGGGCATGGTTTTTTCCTGTCCGGCTTTTAAGCAGATATATTCTGCATATGCACCCCCCAGCATGCATCCCATCGCAAGCGCACGGACCAGATCCTTATCTTCACCTTTGAGTACCGCAGTCATGTTCTCCAACGATGCCGTAGGATCAACTGCGGACAGATGATACACTGCACCGGGAACAATCTCGCGTTCCTTAAAGCGGTGATGCCGGAGCGGTTTGACTATTGAATATTCTTCATTGGTCAGGATCACGTTTCCTTCATCAAAGAGTTCAATGATAAGCCGGTATACTGTTGTGCCTTTGCCGACATCGAAGATCAGGATGCGTTCGAGTCCATGCTGGTGTATCGCCAGCACCTTCCCACCGGACAGGTACTTGCGCAGGAGCATTGCGTACTGGGGTGGGTTTTTCGGGGGTGCCGGAAATTCTTTTACGAGATGGGTTCTCCTGCCGGACTCGATGAGCAGCAGGTGCCGGGCTTTGTTCTCACCGTTGAGCCGGATGCCAAGAGTCCTTGAGTCGAACTGGTAGACCTTGTCGATCCAGAGCGGCAGCTTCTCACACAACTCTGACGTCATTGCCTTGACGTCAATTCCGCTCATACCCTGTTCGGATGCCATATTTTGTACCAAGTTACATATGGCTTGCGCACTAAAAAATAAGACTACTGGTGTAACATCGATGAGTGACGAGATAATTGAAGAAAAGCCAGTCCAGACCAAAAAGCAGAAGACCAAGGCAGACAAACAGGCAGAACACATCGAGCGTATCAAACGGACGCTGACTGCAAGTCTCATTGGGATCTTTGTTGGCGGACTTTCATACTACATCAGCATATCCTACAGCAACGATTCCGGTCTTCTTGCACTCATGCTGATGATTGCAGGAATTGTCGTCCAGAAGCATATCTTCATGCTCCTGCGTATGAATGGAAAACTTGGCGCAAAGGACTGGTTCTACCAGGGATTCATGACCTTTGCCTTCTGGTTCATGTCATGGACAATCCTGCTGACTGCAATGCCAAAATAATCATCATTTTTGAACACTCATGAGAATTGCAATTGTTCATAAAGACCGGTGCCATGCAAAAAAATGCGGCACCGAATGCATTATTTATTGTCCCCGTGTCAGGACCGGTGACGAAACCATTATTATCGGAGAAGACGGAAAAGCCGTCATCTCCGAAGAACTCTGTGTCGGTTGCGGCATCTGCATAAAAAAATGTCCGTTCGATGCGATCGATATCGTCAGCCTGCCTGAAGAACTTGAGCACCCTGCACACCGGTACGGTAAGAACGGTTTTGCACTTTATGGTCTCCCAATCCCACTTGAAGGAAAAGTCACCGGTATCCTTGGTGCTAACGGGATTGGAAAAAGTACCGCTGTAAAAATCCTCTCCGGCCAGCTCCGGCCCAATCTGGGAAATTTCGACACCGAAGTTGCATGGGACGAGATCTTCAAGCGGTACGCGGGCACTGAACTCTTCGATTATCTCCAGACAGTATCAAAAAAGAGTTTGAAGATCGCATCAAAACCCCAGTATATCGATTACATCCCCAAATTATTCACAGGAACGGTCCGGGCGCTTCTCAAAAAAACCGATGAACGCAATAAACTCTCAGAGATGCTGCCTGCACTCAAGCTAAACGCGATACTTGACCACGATATCACCACACTGAGCGGCGGAGAACTGCAGCGGGTGGCAATCGCTGCCTGCCTTGCGCGCGATGCAGACCTCTATTTCCTCGATGAGATCACGCCTTTTTTAGATATCTACCAGCGGATTGCCGCAGCAAAACTCATTCGTGAACTGGCAGCTGACAGGCCCGTAGTTGTTGTTGAACACGATCTGGCGATTCTTGATATGCTTGCCGACACGGTTCACGTAGGCTACGGAAAACCCGCAGTCTTTGGAATCATCACCCGGCCTAAAGGGGTTCGCGTGGGTATCAACCAGTACCTTGAGGGGTTTTTAACCGAAGAGAACGTCCGGTTCCGCAACACACAGGTAGTCTTTGAGAAGCGGGCACATGACAAAGGATCCAACCGGGACGATCTCTTTGAGATACCAGCAATGACAAAGGAATACGAATCGTTCCACCTGTCAGTTTCCGGGGGCACCATAAGGAGCGGAGAGGTGCTTGGTGTGGTTGGAGCTAACGGAATGGGAAAGAGCACCTTTGCAAAACTCCTTGCGGGTGTGGAAACGCCAACAACAGGCAAGATGGAAACATCCCTGCGCATATCGTATAAACCCCAGTATATCAAAGCCGATACATCCGACAGCGTGGAAATGTACCTGCGCAATTGCACAACAAAATATGACACTTCCTATTACCAGCACGAGATCATCGAATCGCTTTCGTTAGAACCGATACTCCAGTCTCCGGTAGATACTCTTAGTGGAGGAGAACTCCAGCGTGTGACCATCGCCGGCTGCCTCTCCCGTGAAGCTGATGTGTATATTCTCGATGAACCCAGCGCACATCTGGATGTTGAGCAGCGAGTCAAGGTCACCCGGATGATCAAGCATCATGCTGAAGGTAAACAAGTCGGCATCATGGTGATCGATCACGACATTTACTTAATCGATATGATCAGCGAGCGCATTTTAGTCTTTGAAGGCGAGCCGGGGATCTCCGGTACCGCAGCAGGACCTTTTAAGATGCGGGACGGAATGAACAGGTTCTTAGATGCGCTCGATGTCACCTTCAGAAGAGATCAGAGCGGACGACCACGAATCAATAAACCCGGCTCCTTCCTTGACCGCGAACAAAAAGGTTCCGGTGAATTCTATTATTATACCGCAGACGAAGTCTAAACTCTGTCATACATTTTAATAGAAGGACATGCAATTTTCCCCATATGCGGGGAGAGCTGCTTACCGATGCAATCATCTATGACAAGCTGAATCTCTTAAAAAAAGATTTTTCCGGCTATATTGAACGCAATTCAGTAAAGGTTGATGAAAATCTTCCGGTCTTTTTCGGGCACATGATCTCTGCTCTGGAAAACTCTTTTCCTGATATCTCCGATGAATCCTATGATGACTTCATTGACAGCATCACGTTTAAAGTGCTGGATGCGAGTTCCAACAGCAGTGATTTTGATTACATAAAAAAAGTCCATCTCAATGCACTTCGCTTAAAAAAGAGAAAAGATTCCGATATTGGAGTAAATTTGGTTGTTGGCCTGAAACTCTTAAAGAACGGGGACTATAGTCATGCTCTGGATTTCTTAAAAAAATACAAGGAACTCGATGCAAAGATTGGAACGGCTGTGGCCTACTGTTATTTTGTCCTGTCACTGAGGGAGTTTAAAAAAGATGAAGCAGTTCAAAGAAACCAGCGACCCGGTGATATGGAACTTCAGGCACGCGAAACCATGCTCAATCTTACCCGCGTGAGACCTCCGGTAAACCAGTTAAAGCAGCTGGATGTTGATAATCCGGCATTCTTAGAAAAGATCTTCTGGCAGATGATCTTTACAGGAATTGAATGGTTCCCAAGCGAAATCTGGTTCATTGAAGTGGGTTTGAAAAATGCTGCATTTACCCAAAATGCTGAAATGAAGAAGCACCTGCTGGAGATTGGGTCCGAACGGTTCTATAATGACATGGTCTTTTTACGGGAGTTGTATAATTTAAAACTCGAAAACCGTGATGCTGCGGGAGCTGCTGGTGTTGTAAACCAGTTAATCAAGCAATACCCCGATGAACTCGAACCGATCTACCTTGGTTTGAAGTTATCCCTGCTCTTAACAAAGAAGATCACGTACCAGAGCTTCAGAAAACTTGCCACCACAAAAGGTATGCCTGCTTCAATTATCGAATTGTTTGATCTATCCTTTGATCTGCTGACACAGGACAAAAAAGCGGCAATGACCAAGATCACTGAGTTTGAAAAAGATTTTCCTCAT